>CAYQFN010000029.1:0-14801 GCA_964416685.1 uncultured Thermotogae bacterium
CATTACACATTACCGCTTTGCGACTTCGCACAGTTGCTATGGTGCCGATCGCAAGCTACCATTATTGTCATCACAATAAGGTGGTGAAAAGAATGCCCAATAGAGAAATGCAGATCACAGCTGACAATGATACCCGTCGTGGAGCCTATTCCAACCTTGCGCTGATCTCACATCGCAAGGAAGAGTTTGTCGTCGATTTCTTGTTTATCGACCCGCAATCTCAGACGGCCAAGGCCGACCAGTCCCTTCTCGTCTCGCGCATAATCCTCAGTCCTGGCCATATGAAGCGACTGTATCAGGCGATTGGAGAGAACATTCAGCGCTACGAGAAAAACTTCGGCAAGATCGTTCTGCCACCGAAGCTGAACTAGAACAGTACCGTGGTGAGGGAAAACGAGACGCAATCGGAGCTGAAGCGCACGATCTTGAAGACGATCTTTGCGCGACGGATCACATTGGCCGCCTTCGCCGCGGTGGCTCTGATCGTCATGCCGATCGCCGGGATCAGCTGGTTCAACCCGCTGTTCTACGCGCCGTTTGCTTGGTTCTTGATTACATTTCCGTTTCAATACCTTGTGAAACGCCAGAACAGCGAAACGGCGATTCACTGGATTCACGCCGGCTACTTCACCGCTGAAGCCGTGATTATCACGCTCTTTGTCTATCTTACAGGAGGGAGCCAGTGGATTGGGAACACCTTCTACATATTCACTGTAATGTATGCCAACTTCTTCCTCCCAGAGCTGCAGGGCTACCTCGTCACTGGGCTGGTTGTCCTTCTCTACACCTTGGTGGTGATGCTCGAGTACACGGGGATACTTCCGCATTGCACCCTTTTCCCGGGAATGGGAGTGGCCCATACGAGTCTATCCTACAATCTGACCACCGTTCTTGTCGGTACAGCGACGATCTATGGAGTCCTCACCTACACGGTGCGCTCATTCACGAACATCTACCAAAGCAAGAACAAGGCCCTCGCGAAACAGCAGGAGAAGCTCTCCAAGCTCTCCCTGCGCCTCGTGTCCGTGCAAAACGAGGAGAGGCAACACATTGCGCACGAGCTGCATGATAATCTTGGCCAGTCCCTCGCGGCGGTGAAGCTCCAACTCGCTTCGATGAAGGATGATGTAGGAGAGTCTCGTTCGCAAGAGATCGTGGCGGTTGTCGATCAAGCGATCGCGCAGACGCGCACCCTCGCCTACTCCCTCCGTCCCCCGCTCCTTGACGACCTCGGGCTTGCTCCTTCCATCCGTCGTCTTGGGCAGATGGTGGAAGCGGGGACGGATCTCAGAATTGTGACCGATCTCGAGGATGACTTCCGTCTCAACTCCGACATGGAGAGCCTCCTCTTCTATGCCATCCGCGAGGCGCTGACAAACGTTGAACGTCACGCGCGTGCGCATCAAGTAAAAGTGGCCTTGCGCAGGAGCGAGAGTACAGTGATCGCAACGGTAGAGGACGACGGAATTGGGATTCCCGCAAAGAGACCGCTGGGGCTGGGTTTACGTGGACTTGAGGAACGCGTGGATTTGGTCGGAGGGAGGATGACGATCTCCTCCTCCGCGGGGCAGGGGACGATGATCACCGTGGAGGTGCCGTATGACGCGAGTGCGTGTGGCGATCGTTGATGACCACGCCCTTGTCCGTGCCAGCCTAGCCAAGCTCCTTAGCAACTATTCGGAGATTGAAGTTGTTGGAACGGCCAGTGATGGGCAAGGGGGGATCCGCATTGCCGAGGAACTGAAGCCCGATGTGATCCTGCTTGACATCGCCATGCCTGGCCTCGACGGCTTTCACGCGATCCCGCGCATACGTGCGGCATGTTCTGCAGCACACGTCCTCCTTATTTCCATGCACGATGAGCCTGAATATGTGCAGGAGGCGATCGACCGCGGAGCGCTGGGCCTCGTCTCCAAGTCTTCCTCACCGGAGGATCTGACTTGTGCGATCATGGCTGCGGCACGGGGAGAAGTGATGAAGCCCTCGTTTCGTCTATCTAAACGGGAGCGTCAGGTCCTCTCTCTCATCGGTGCAGGAAAGACGAACGAACAGATCGCGGCCATCCTCTCGATCAGCCAGAAGACCGTAGAACACCATCGTCAGCGGCTGATGAGGAAGCTTGACATCCACACCGAAGCCGGGCTGATGGTACACGCGCGGCGAGCGGCCATCGCTGCGAGTTAGTACATCCGCCCTATTTCCCGTTTTCTCGATTGAGGATACACTGTACACGATCAAGAGATGGAACCAATACGGGTGGTGCTCGCCGATGATCATACGCTGGTGCGTCGGGGGTTGTCCGCGCTCCTCACGGCGGATGGCTCAATCAGCGTTGTCGGCGAAGCGGAGGACGGACGGGAGCTGACAAAGAGGGTAAAGGCCCTTAAACCTGATGTAGCGCTCGTTGATATATCGATGCCGCTCCTGAACGGCCTCGATGCGCTGCTCAAGATTAAGAGAGTCTCCCCGCAGACGAGGGTGATCATCCTATCGATGTTCTCGGATGATGCCTACATCACTGCGGCATGGGAGCACGGTGCAGCGGGATATGTCCTCAAAGATGAAGCCCCAGAGGAGTTGATCAAAGCGATCCATGTCGTCGTTTCGGGGGAGAAGTACTTCCCCATGGGGCCTCCTCATGCTGTGAGGGGCAATCTGCTCACACCCCGTGAGCGGGAGGTGTTACAGCTCATCGTCGAGGGGAAGAAGAACAGCGAGATTGCCAGTGTGATGATGAGAAGCCTGCACACCGTGCGCAGTCACCGCGCCCGATTGATGATGAAACTGGAGGCACACAGCGCCGCTGAATTAGTAGAGGCTGCGGAGAAGTTGGGCCTGGTACGGTTCTCTCCGCCCCAAGGATAGCGATGAGCAGACCACAGATACTACAGATGTACAGAGAGGAGCTCGAACGAGGGCTTGCCCAAGTCTTGCGTGCGGATGAAACGCGCGATGGGAATGATCTCTACCCGATCCTCCGCTACCATGTGGGGTTGTGTGACGAGAAGGGGCGTGAAGAGAAGGCCCTGGGGAAGATGCTGCGACCGTCGCTGCTGTTGTTCATCACGCAGGAACTGGGCGGAGACGTTGGGCTCGCCCTTCCGGCGGCGATCTCATTGGAATTAGTGCATAACTTTTCGTTGATTCACGATGACATCCAGGACCGCGATGAACTCAGGCGGGGACGGCCCACTGTATGGAAGCTAATCGGGATATCGCAGGCGATCAACGCCGGTGATCTGATGTACTCGCTTGCCATCAAACACGCGCTCCTCTCCGGCCCAGCTGCAGCGGAATCGATCATCGATGCAACGACCGCGATGATCGAAGGTCAGGCGCTCGATCTGGCCTTCGAGGGCCGCTGGGTCGACAGCCAGTCCTACATCGCCATGATCGACAAGAAGACCGGAGCACTTATACGCTGTGCATTTAACACCGCGGGGATCATCGCGGGAGCAAGCGCTGATATACTCGATACACTTGCAACGCTGGGCGGAGAACTGGGGCGAGCGTTTCAGATAACAGACGACCTGCTCGGCGTGTGGGGCAACGGTGATGTCACCGGAAAATCAAAGGGATCAGACATAAAGCGGAAGAAGAAATCCTTCCCCGTGGCGCTTGCCATGCAGCGTGCTAACGAGGAAGAGCGGACCCTGTTGGAGAGGGTCTATGCCCAGGATGAGATCACTGACGACGATGTGACGCATGTAGTCACACTGATGAACAGTCTTGATGTGAGAAAGAGCGGAGAGGAGGCGGTTGAGGGATACCTCAAGCGAGCGACAGCATCGCTTGAACGCTTGCCTCTCTCGAAGGAAGGAAGAGAAATGATGCATGAATTGATCGCCTACTTGGCGAGGAGGGAGAAATGAGGCGGCCGGTTAAGCTGGACATGAAGATGGCGCGTTACCTGATGGCACAGAAGGCCAAGCGGCGGAAGTACTTCCCGTTTGTCACGATGCTTGAGCCCCTTGAGGCCTGCAACCTTCACTGTATCGGATGCGGGAGGGTGATCGAGTACAAGGACTACATCAGCCAGCGCTTGAACGTAGAGCAATCACTCGCTGCGGTGCATGCCTCTGGCGCGCCGATCGTCTCCATCTCCGGTGGTGAGCCGCTGCTGCACGAACAGATCGGCGAGATCACGCGAGCGATCCTGGAGGAGAAACGGTTCATCTACCTGTGCACGAACGGGCTGTTGCTGGAGGAGAAACTCGATCTGTTTAAGCCATCGCCGTATCTGTCATTTGTCGTACACATGGACGGGACAAAGGAAATCCACGACGTGGTGACGCGTCACCCGGGTACGTACGATCAAGCGATGAGAGGCATTCGCGAAGCGATTGCGCGTGGATTTCGAGTGAACACGAACACGACCATGTTCCACGGATCGAACGTGGAGGATATCCACAAGCTCTTCGCCACACTCACCAAGATGGGAGTGGAGGGGTTGATGGTGTCTCCAGGGTATGCGTACGAGGATGTATCGGATCGTGAACTGTTCCTGCAGCGGCAGGAATCGATCAAGGTCTTCCGCCAGATCCTCGATTCCTCTAAAGGGTTCCCGTTCTACAACAACCCGCTCTATCTCGACTTCCTGCGTGGAGAACGCGAATATGGGTGCGCAGCATGGACGACGCCAACATATACCGTGCGCGGTTGGCGCAAGCCGTGCTACATCCTTGCCGATGAGCACACAGAGGACATAAATGAGCTGTTCGACCCCAAGCTTTGGGAGAACTACGGCCCGGGGAAGGATCGACGCTGTGCCAACTGCATGATGCACTCATCGTTCGAAGGGGCGAGCATCCTGCAATCTTTCTCCCACCCGCTCGACCTGCTCACCGTGGCTCGGGAGGAGAGGAAGGGGTGATCATGGTCACAGCCTGCTCCTATACTGAAACGGTCTGGATCCCGCGCCTTCCTGGTCTCCGCGTGGTACGTACTCCGATGGGTGCGGCAGCAAGGGGTGCCTTGGAACGCACCCTAGAGGGGGGAGAAGTGCCGACCCTCATCCTCTCGACCGGGTTCTGTGGCGGACTTGCGCCCTCCTTGCGCCCCGGGAAGGTCGTCCTCGCAAGAGAGATCCACCATCGCGGCGAGACCCTTCCCATCGATGCGACCCTCCTCGATCGGGCAGAGACGGGGCTGGCTGAAAAGGGGATCGACTTCACGGCAGGAGCGATCGAGAGCGTGGAGCGGGTTGTGCAGACTGAGAGGGAGAAGAGCGAGGTTGCGAAAGAGGGGGCGATTGCCGTGGAGATGGAGGGTGGCCCTCTCGCTCGCCTGGCACGCGAGAGAGGAATCGGATTCCTCTCGGTAAAGGCCGTGCTCGACCCGGCCGATTGCGCACTTCCATTCGCCTCGGGGCGGTCTTTGGTCCGCTCCATCCTCGCCCATCCGGTCGCCACCCTTCGCTTCGCTCGGCTCTCTTTCGGGGCAGGACGAGCGATCGGTCGCGCGATCCCGGCGGTCGTCAGTGCCTTTGTGGAGTGAGAGATCGAGCGAGCGAGGGATCGGGAGATTGAAAAGATGAAAGATAACTTGCTAGAAAAAGATGAAAAAACTACAGGTGCAGAGGATCGCTCAATGATTCGAATGAGTCGTAAGGCGGTCATCGTAGGAGGGGTCAAGATCGGTGGCGGAGCGCCGATCGTTGTCCAGTCGATGACGAACACTGACACCCGCGATGTGGAGGCAACAGTAGCCCAAATCAACCGCCTACAGACAGCGGGCTGTGAGATCGTGCGCGTCGCCGTGCCGGATGCCGCCGCCGCTGCCGCCCTTCACGAGATCAAGGAGCGGATCTCGATTCCCCTCGTCGCTGATATCCACTTTGATCATCATCTTGCCCTGGCGGCGATCGATGCCGGGGTCGATAAGCTGCGGTTGAACCCGGGGAACATCACCGATCCGGAGAAGATCAGCGAGGTGGTGGAAGCGGCTAAGAGGGCAGGAATCCCGATTCGGGTGGGGGCGAACTCCGGCTCGCTCGCTCGGGAGTTTCTCGATCCTCATGGGCACGCCAGTGCCGATGGTATGGTCGATAGCGCGCTTAAGGAGATCCGACTGCTGGAGGATCTCGGGTTCACCGACATCGTCGTCTCGCTGAAAGGGACCGACGTTCCGATGACGATCGCCGCCTACCGCGCGATCGCCCGCGAGGTCAACTACCCGCTGCACATCGGGATCACCGAGGCGGGAACCCCGTGGGGTGGGACGATCAAGTCCTCCGTTGGAATCGGGATACTCCTCGCCGAAGGATTAGGCGATACGCTGCGCGTCTCCCTCACCGGCGATCCGGTGGAGGAGGTGCGCGTCGCTTACCAGATCCTCTCTGCGCTCGATCTGCGCCAGCGTGGGATCAACTACCGTATCTGCCCGACGTGCGGGCGAACGCGCATCGACCTGTTCAGGATAGCAAACGAGATTCAGGAGAGGCTCTCTGACGTAACAGAGCCGCTAGTTATTGCCTTGATGGGATGTATCGTAAACGGGATCGGTGAGGCGAAGGACGCGGATATCAGCCTATTCGGGGGCGAAGGGAACGGGACGATAAGCATCGCCGGTGAGCCGGTGAAGCGGGCCATCCCCGAGGAGAGGTTGGTCGATGAATTCGTTAACACAGTGCGAGAATACCTGGAAGAGAGGAGGATGTCAGATGGCTAACAAGCTAACCTCAAGTACAGCGACCATGTCTAGAGCATCTGAAGACGTCGAGCGCGGGCTCGAACGGGCGGTTTCACATTTGTTGAACCTGCAGTATGAAGACGGCTATTGGTGGGCAGAGCTGGAATCAAATGCCACCATCACCGCCGAACACCTGTTCCTCACCCACATCCTCGGGATCGGAACGCAAGATCTTTGGGACAAGATTGCCCGCCAGCTCCTTGCCTGGCAGCGCGACGATGGGACGTGGGCGATCTGGTACGACGGGCCTGGTGAGTTTTCCGCCACAGTGGAGGCCTACGTGGCCCTGAAGATGGCCGGGGTCGACCCCGATTCCCCGGAGATGGCAAAGGCTCGGGAGTGGATCATGGCTCGTGGAGGGGTCGAACGGGTGCGGAACTTCACCAAGATCTGGCTCGCCCTCATGGGGGAGTGGCCCTGGGAGGGGCTCCCGGTGATCCCCCCGGAGGTGGTCCTCCTGCCGAAGTGGTTCCTGATCAATATCTACGAGTTCGGCTCCTGGGCCCGGGGAACAATGGTCCCCCTCACGATCGTCTACGCCCACCGGCCGACCTTCCCCATCCCGTCTTACGCCCGGATCGACGAGCTCTTCCCACGGGGGCGGGCAAACGCCGATCTCTCCCTTCCCAAGAAGCGGAGTGCGTGGGGGAGGTTCTTTACGTTTGCGGACAAGGTCCTCAGGGTACACGAACACTCCCGGTGGAAGCCGCTCCGCAAACGCGCAATAAAGGCGGCCGAGGAGTGGATCATCGCCCGCCAGGAGGCGGACGGCTGTTGGGGCGGGATCCAGCCCGCCTGGGTCTACTCCCTCATCGCCCTTTATGTCCTCGGCCACGATCCTGAAGGGCCGATCCTCAAGAAGGGGATCGAGGGGCTAAAGCGCTACTCGATAGAGGAGGACGGAAAGTTCCGGTTCCAGTCCTGCATCTCGCCGGTTTGGGACACAGGCCTTGCGATGATCGCCCTGCATGATGCCGGTCTTCCCGCGGATCACCCCGCACTGGTCAAGGCCGGGAAATGGCTCCTAAATGAGCAGATCTTCGCGGGGGGCGATTGGCAGGTGAAGTGCAACGGGCGTCCAGGTGGATGGGCGTTCGAGTTCGATAACGACGTTTACCCCGACACCGACGACTCATCGGTGGTGATGATGGCCATCGACCGGACGAAGCTCGATGAGAAAGGGAAAGCGCACGCCCTGGATAGGGGCCTGGAGTGGCTCCTTGCGATGCAGAGCTCGAACGGCGGTTGGGGGGCGTTCGATCGGAACAACACCAGGGCGCTCCTGCGGGAGATCCCGTTCGCCGACTTCGGGGAGATGATCGATCCGCCGTCGGTCGATGTTACGGCGCACATCGTCGAGCTTCTCGGCCAGCTCGGATATAAAAAGGGGTTCCGACCTCTCGATCGAGCACTTGCCTATCTAAAGCGCGAACAGGAACCGGACGGGGCGTGGTACGGCCGCTGGGGCGTGAACCTCACCTACGGGATCGGCTACGTCCTCCCCGCGCTCGCCGCAGTCGGGGAGGATATGCGAGCCCCTTACGTCCGCCGCGCGGTCGACTGGTTGATTAAGCACCAGAACGAGGATGGCGGTTGGGGAGAGAAGGTCGAGGGGTATTATGATCCTACCTGGCGCGGCCGCGGGCCGTCGACCTCTTCCCAGACTGCCTGGGCCCTCCTTGCGCTGCTCGCAGCCGGCGAGATTCAGCATCCAGCAACTGTAGATGGAATCAACTATCTTCTCCGGACACAGAGAGAAGAGGGGGGTTGGGATCAAGCGTACTTCACCGGTACCGGCTTCCCGACGGATTTCATGATCAACTACCACTTATATCGGGACATCTTCCCGGTGATGGCCCTCGGACGCTACCGGCAGGGGTGCAAATTGAATGATCGGGAGATTGAGTGATCGGGAGATCGGATGACTGAAAGACTGGATAATTGGGAACTTGATAGATTGAATGATCGGATGATTGATAGATCGGGAGATCGCAGTGTTAAATCACTCAATCACCCGATCACTAAATCGCTCAATCAATTACGTATGGAGGAACCGTGGAGATCGTGAGGGCTGATGTTCTCGGCTTTTGCTTCGGCGTTCGCCGTGCCGTGACAATGATCGAGACCGAGCTTGCAGAGAACGGCCCTCTGTGCACCCTGGGGGCGATCGTTCACAACACCCACGTGGTTGAGTCCCTCGCAAGCAAGGGGGCGAAGTTGGTGCGGAGCCTGGATGAAGTTCCCACGAACGGAGCGGTGGCGATCACTGCCCACGGGGCTGGGGAAGAGGTCTATGCCAAGATTCGCGAGCATAGATTGCGACTGATAGACACAACGTGTCCGATCGTCAGGCGCGCCCAGCAGACGGCAGCGAACCTGGTGAAGGACGGTTTCTTCGTCATCCTTTATGGCGAGGCGGAGCATCCGGAGGTGAAGGGGATCCTCTCCTGGACGGCAGGGCACGGGATCGCCACGCAGACCCCGCAGGTGGAGATTCCTGAGGGAATAACCGGCATCGCTGTCATCGCCCAGACGACGAAGAATCCGCAGCAGTTCGCTCAGTTTGCTGAGCAAGCCACGCGAGAATTCGCAAGCAGGGTATCTGAGATCAGGATCGTCAACACGACGTGCCCGGAGACTGGAAGGCGCTACCAGGCGGGGAGTGAGCTGGCAAAGAGGGTCGATGTGCTCCTTGTTGTTGGAAGCAGGTCTTCGGCGAACACACGAAAGTTAGCGAGTACGTGCAGCGCAACAGGTGTTCCGACGTATCACATCGAGTCCTCTGATGAGATCAAAGAATCTTGGTTTTCTAATTGCATTCGGTGTGGCGTAACCGCGGGGGCCTCGACCCCCGATGAGGTGATCGAGGATGTCGTATGCCGACTAAGTGAGGAAAAGGGGGAATAATGCAGGACGTAATAGGCACAGCTAATGTACAAGCAGAAGAGATGGCCGCTCCGCGTCTCTATCGAGAGATCCTGAAGCACACAGCGAGTGGAGCACCGGAGTTCATCGACATTACACAGGAGGTAAAGGACGTCGTCGCTCGCTCCGAGATTCGCGAGGGATCGGTGCTGATCTTCACGCGTCACACGACAGCCGCGATCGAGATCAACGAGAATGAGCCCCTGCTGATGGAGGACTTGAAGCAGTTTCTGATGCGCATCGCACCACGAAACGGAGACTACAAGCACAATGACTTCTTCATCCGCACGGCGAACATGACTGAGGATGAGTGTCCCAATGGGCACGCCCACTGCCAACACCTCCTCCTCGGGACGAGTGAGACGATCCCTATTGTCGACAGTGAGATTCTCCTCGGACGATGGCAGCGGATCTTGCTGATCGAACTCGACAGACCGCGTGAGCGCCAGGTATTCATCCAAGTACAGGGATGGTAGACCCACACCTCGCGACGCTAATTGACCTGCCGCAGTCTCCCCCTTCTGTGGAAGACTCAGAGGCGCTGTGCAAGAGACTGGCCCTATCTCACTATGAGAACTTCACCGTCGTATCGCGCCTGGTCCCCCGCCAAATGCGCCAGCCGCTCTACAACCTGTACGCGTTCTGTCGAACCGTCGACGACATCGGGGACGAGGCACCGGGCGATCGTCTTCTCCTCCTCGATCGGTTCGAGAGAGAACTTGCGGCTGCGTATGACGGTATGCCTCACCACCCGGTCCTGGTTGCTCTTAAGGGGACGATCAAGCGTTTCGACATGCCTCGCGAACCCTTCGAGCGGCTGATCACCGCCAATAGGATCGATCAGGAGAAGAAGCGCTATCAAACGTTCACCGAGCTCGTGCACTACTGCGAGCATTCCGCTACTCCCGTGGGAAGGCTCTTCCTCATCCTGTTCGGCTACAACAATGAAGAGCTGTTCGCCCTCTCCGACTCGACGTGCATTGCGCTGCAGCTGACGAACTTCTGGCAAGATGTGAAGCGCGACTACGAGCAAGGCCGCATCTACCTACCGCTCGACGAGATGAGGGACTATGGCGTGAGCGAGGATGCCCTGTCGGCAGCGCGAGCGAGTGACCGGCTGAAGGAGCTGATGCGCTACCAAGTGAAGCGTGCGCGCGGCTACTTTCGCGATGGGCTTCCCTTGATCGATCGCGTGCGCGGCTCCCTGCGCGTCGATCTTGCTCTCTTCTCCCGCGGAGGTCTGGCAATTCTCGACAAGATCGAACGCTTGAACTACGACACACTGCAATCCCGCCCGACCCTCGCCAAGCGGGAGAAGGCGAAGATCTTCCTCTCTTCACTCGTCAGCCGGAGGTGGAAAAAATGGATCTAGCGACCTCGTATCGCCTCTGTCAGAAGATAACACGGCGTGAGGCGAAGAACTTCTACTACGCATTCATCACCCTACCGCGCGAAAAGCGCCGTGCGATCTATGCTGTGTATGCCTTCTGCCGCGAGGCCGATGATATCGCTGATGCCGTCTCAACGATTGAAGAGAAAGGCTCGAAGCTTGATGCGCTTCGCTCACGCCTTGGGCGGGCATGTTCTGGCGACCCACAGGGCGGAGCGGACATCGCCCTCGCCGACACGATAGCGCGTTTTGGAATCGATCCGAAGGACCTCTCCCATGTGATCGACGGGGTGGAGATGGATCTCGTCACATCACGCTACGAGACCTTTGCAGATCTACAGATCTATTGCCAGCGTGTTGCTTCAGCGGTTGGCCTCTCCGTTCTCCCTATCCTCGCCGGAGGAGGAGGAAGATTGCCCGCGGAAGCGCGCGAGGCCGGGGAGACGCTCGGATTGGGAATGCAGCTAGCGAACATCGTGCGTGATGTAGCAGAGGACATCACTATCGACCGCGTGTACATTCCCCAGGCGGACCTGCGGAGATTTCAGGTAACAGAGGAAATGCTCCGTGAGGGCACGATGAACGACAGTATGCGCGCGCTCCTCTCCTTTGAGAGCAAGCGAGCTCTGAGCTACATGCACGAAGGAGAGCATGTATCCGAGTACCTTCCGCGAAACGCGCGGGGATGCATCATGATTCTTTCCAGAATCTACACGCGTATCCTGGAGATGGCGGAAGCGCGAAATTACGACGTCTTCAAGGAGAGATTGTCCCTCTCCTCGCGCCAGAAGGTTGCTCTGATCCTGCGCACGTGGTTTGAATGATGAAGCCGGTCATCATCATCGGCGGGGGACCTGCGGGGATCGCCAGTGCCTCTCACCTCGCGGAGATGGGGATTGAGACGCTCCTGATCGAGCGAGGGAAGCGCCTCGGGGGGAGAGCAGCGTCATTTCATTACTCCAGAATGGGGGAAGAGACCGACTATGGCGAGCACGTACTCATGCGCTGCTGCACGGAGTCGATCGCCCTGCTGAAGCTGCTTGGACAGGAAGACTCTGTCTCATTCCAGCCGCGTTTGCGCGTTCCGATGGTCAATGAAGAGAGGAAGGCAGTCATCGCATCCGCGCCCCTTCCCGGGATCCTACACTTGCTGCCGGCCGTTGCCTCCTACGGCTTTCTCCGTTTTCCTGACCGGCTGCGTGCTATGCAGGCGGGTCTATCTCTTCTAGTGCGGGATCCAGGGGACGCAGCATTTGCTGGCTGGCTTGCCGATCACGGCCAGAGCGAGAGGGCGATTACGACCCTGTGGAAGCCGGTCTGTGTTGCCACGCTCAACACACACGCTGATCTTGCAAGCGCCCGCATGGCTCGCGTCGTCTTCCAACGCGGGTTCTTTCGCCCACATGGAGCGGATATCGGCCAGTTTACGCGCCCTCTTTCGATGATCTTTGATGCGGCAATTCCCTTTCTCGAAGCACACCAGGGCAGGGTACTCTGCGAAACTCCGCTCAGAAGAATCATCGTCGATGATGGAGGCGTGCGTGGCGTGGAGACCGCGGATGGGGAGATCATTGAGGCGCGCGCGGTTATCAGCGCCGTTCCAGCGCGCGATCTCGCTGTGCTCCTTCCTTCATCTGCGGCAAGCAATCCCGCCTTCACTCGTCCATTGAAGCTCCTGCTTTCTCCGATTGTGAACATCCACCTGTGGTTCGATCGGCCGATCATGGATGAGCCATTCATCATTGGAGTCGACTCGCCGCTGCAGGCGGTGTTTGATGTCTCCGCGGCCCACAAAGATACGACAAAGCATCACATCGTCATCTCGCAGAGTGCGGCCACCGCCTGGGTCGACATGCCGGTCGCCTCGATCGTCGATCTAGTCCTCTCAGCTTTGAGGAAGCTCCTTCCACGCGCACGCCAAGCGCACCTCGTCGACTCACTCGTAGTCAAGAACAGAGAGGCGACATTTGTCCCCTCTCCCAGCGGGGATAGACTACGGCCAGCATCCAGGTCGCCGATCGAGGGGCTGTTCCTGGCAGGCGATTACACGGCGACTGGCTGGCCTTCGACGATCGAAGGGGCTGTGCGTTCCGGTTTGAACGCAACCAATGCGCTGCTGGCTGGTCGCTGAGCGCCGACGCTTGCTGAACGCTCCCTATTCACTGCGGCTCGTGATCTCGATCAGGTGATAGCCAAACTGCGTCTGCACCGGACCGTGCACCTCTCCTAATGATTCGCTGAATACAACGCGGTCAAACTCCGGCACCATCTGGCCGGGAGAGAATTCCCCCAAGTCTCCACCTGATTGTCCTGATGGGCACTTGGAATACTCGCGAGCGAGTGCCTCAAAGTCCTCGCCGTTCTCAATCCTCCGCTTCAATCTCTCGCATTCGTCTTCCGAATCAACCAGAATGTGTCGTGCAGTTGCTCTCATGATTACCTCCGTTGTCTTCCAAGATGTATTGCTGCTTACCATAGAAAGCGCAACTCTCATCATGTCTATGGCGCTAGCCTTCCCCTTCCAGGGCCCGATACTCGTCAGTTGGTCACAATGGGCAGGTCGCGCATCGTTATGAGGCCCGGCGGCGCTTCTTTCACTCGCCTGACAGCATTTCCCGCTATCGCCACCGTGGCGATGTCACCGTTTGTTCCGTGCAGGGTGACTTCTAAGTCGGGCACCCCTTTGATCACGATCGTGTCCCTGTCGTTTGGCTCCCCGAGCGCGGCGATGAATGTGAGAGCCATGAATTCGCCATCCTCCGCGTACCCGCGCGCGACCTGTTTCAAACCGCGCACCTGCCCTGGCTTAACATCGAAGAAGTCCGTCTTCACCGGCACATCCGCCACGACCGGTTCCACGCTCGATTCGTAGCGCGCAAGCTTTCGCCCCAGCGTGTCGAAGACCATGCCCATCGATTGCGGTAGTCCGACGTGCCCCATGTGTCCCTCAGCCATCTTCTTATTGAAGTCATCGACGCTCATTCCAGTACCGATCTTTGCCTGGAACGGGCCGCGCCGGAACGAGGCGTTCATCCGGCGAGTAACCGCGATGTGATCTACACGCTGGCAGATGGCGGTGATGTTGAGAGGAAGTGAATCCATGAGAAATCCGGGGTTGACACCGGTACCAAGCACCGTCTTTCCAGCGCGCTTAGCAGCGGCATCGATCTTGGCTGCCTGTTCAGGGTTGGCCATCCACGGGAAGGAGAGCTCCTCCGCCGTGGACACGATGTCCAGCCCCGCATGCAGGATCTCCATGATCTGATCCATGAATCGATTGAAGTAGGAGCTGGTAGCGTGAATGACTACGTCAGGATCGGCCATTTCAAGCGCAGCGCCCAGGCTTTGAAAGACGGGAATCCCTACGGAATGATCCAGCTTAATTGCCTCCCCGAGATCCTTCCCGACCTTGGCCGGATCGATATCCACCCCGCCGACCAACTCTAGATTTGGCTTCTGCGAAGCGTAGCGCGCGATCGCGCTTCCTATCGGACCAAGACCGTATTGAAGCACCCGAATCCTCTTCGCCATTATTGCTCCTCCCGAAACATGCTTGAGATGCAGGAAAGTATAAGGAGCGGACGGCGAAACACAACGAGACTAGCAATCTTTTCGCTACTACCCGATGCACAACAATCCAGTCCTCTTCAAAACCTCCTCGGTGGCTCCTTGTCGTTTCGAGTGGGTAGTTGCCCGTGGGTAGTAACCCGTGGGTAGTAACCCCTAGTTCCAGTTCACGCAGAACTGATGCCAAGAATTCACCACGAAGAGCACGAAGGACACGAAGAATGGAGAT
>CAYQFN010000030.1:0-14567 GCA_964416685.1 uncultured Thermotogae bacterium
CAGCCTTGTCAGCCGTTCGCTGAAACGTTATGAGACGACTCTCAAGGATGGCCGGATCTGTTCGCCATTACAGCGACTTGCCGCCTTCTAATGGCGAAGGTTAGGGCTGTATCTGAGCCTGTTAAAGGAATGCAAGGAAGAGAAGAGACCTCTGCCTCTTCCTGTTCGCGGAGGCATGAGGGGGTCGGAACGCAGGAAGTCGTCGCAATCATAGGGCCAAGTAATGGGGCTCATAACGCTGCACAAATAAGGTCTTATATTCTGGTTCTAAAACCGCATTTTATACATTGGAGTATTAGCTTGCAAGACTAATCCTGCTTGTTCTGTTTCTTGCTCTAGCTCTTCGCGGGACAGATGGTGCGATAGGGGCAGTAGCTGCAGGCGAAATAGCTCGGTTCGGCAGGGAATCTGCCTGAGCGAATCCCTTCTGCTGCCTTTTCGATCTCGGCGCGTGCTTTGTCGAGCGCCTTTTCGGTTGGCGCGATTCTACCGATGAATAACTTCGGCGTTAGGAAGCGCAGTTCGAGCGCCAAGGGGAGTGCGTTAAACAGGTGTTCATAGGCAAGCGCATAGATTGCCAGTTGTCTGCTATTCTTCGTCTTCTTCTCCGCGTCACCTTGGGTTTTCACCTGCGAGGTTTTGTAGTCGATGATCAGCCCATCTTGAGGTCGATTGATGTTTGGAATGTCAATACGGTCGAATACTCCCACGATCTTCACCCCCGCATCGACGAATGAGAAGTGCTGTTCGATGTAGGTCGGAGTCGCTTCTTCTGCCTGCGCGTGGGCGTAGAATTCAGCCAGTGCTTCCAGTCCCTCTTGATACCGCAGTTCCTCGTGCTCGCGCGTGAGGAATCCCTCGGTCTTCCAGGCTTTGCGAAAGGCATCCTGAACTTCAGTCAGAGAGATCGTTTCACCGACGTGTCGCGCCGTGTTGTAGCGCTTAATCGCCTGGTGGATCGCGCTCCCGTAGATAACGGAGTGGTGCTGGCGAATGGGCACCTTGAGGATGTGGATGTAGCGGTATTTCATGGGGCAGGTGAGGTAGTCGTCGATCTTCTTGTTGCTCAGCACGAGCATCTCTTCACCACGCGGGAGGAGAACGAGGTCATCGCTCATGACTTCTTCAACCGGCTGTTTCGCTCTTCTGAGCAGGCTCGCTACTGGCGAGCTCTTCACCACATTAAGATCAGCCGGCGGGAGGTCCAGCGCTTCAGACACAAACTGGCTCGGCTTGCGCGGTCGTTTGCCACCGTAGTCCTTGGCGCTTGTGAGATACAGCTCTTCCTTGGCGCGTGTCATCCCAACGTAGAACAATCTCCTCTCCTCCTGTTTGTGAAAGTCGGACTCCGCCCCAGGGAGGATGTCCTTGATCAGCCCGTCCGGCAAAGGGATCGCGTCGCGACGGTTCGCCGATGGAAAGCGGCCTGATACGAGGCCGACGAGGAAGACGACCGGGAATTCCAGCCCCTTGGCCTGATGGATGGTGAGAACGTTCACCGCGTCTTCATCCCAATCAGCCTCACCCACGGGAGGGTTATCACCGGCGTCGATCAGGGAGTCCAGGTAATCGATGAACCAGGGAACGCGATCGTACTTGGCGACGCGTGAGAAGCGTTCGATGATGGAGAAGAATTTGGCGATGTTCTGCACCTTGAGCGCATCCTGCGCCTCCTCAGAGTTAGAGAGCGCGGCGATCGTCCCCGTGCGCTCGGTCAGGTAGTTGTAGAGGACCTCACCGGTCTTCTCCCGCGCGGCGATCGGCAGGAGCGCAGCCAGGTCATCGGCCAAGCGTGCCATTGCCTCTCGCCCTTCTTCAGAGAGGCCGAGGAATTCTTCGCTCTTCGCCGCCACGCGGAAGACCTCGAACAGGCTCTTGTTCCTGCGACGAGAGTAGCTTGTGGCAAAGGCTAAATCTTCAGAGGGGACGCTGTAGAACGCTGAGCTCGCCACGTAGTGGAAGGACATGTTGTCGCGCGGATCAGCGAGGATACGCAAGAAGGCGATGATCGTCCTTATCTCCTCACGATCGTATAGCCCACGGCTTCCGGAGAAGTGCCAAGGGATGTGAAGCAGGTTCAGTGCCTGCAGAAAACCGTCCGCCTGGGCGTTGCTGCGCACGAGGATGGCGTAGTCGCGATACGATCTCCCTTCCTTCACTCCGCGGGCAATCGTATCGGCGACGAAATCGCACTCATCGTTGATCTCCTGGAAGTGCTGCTGTTGCACCGGGATTCCGTCGCCGGAGTCAGCGTGCAGGCGCTTCTCGATCCCCTCGCGCACCTCCAGCCGGTCGGGGTTGTTGAACTGGATCAAGCGATAGGCCGAGTCGAGGATCTGCTGCGTGGAGCGGTAGTTCTCCACAAGCACGATCAGATCTGAATCCGGGTACTCGCTGCGGAACCCGAGGATGTTGCTGATCGCCGCGCCGCGGAACTTGTAGATCGATTGGTCATCGTCCCCGCACACGGTCAGGTTGCGGTGCCCGGCAAGGAGTTTCAGGAGCTCGAATTGGGCGTAGTTTGTATCCTGGAACTCATCGACAAGGATATAGCGAAAGCGATCCTGGTAGCGCTTGCGTACGAGCGGGTGCTCGCGCAGGAGCTTGAGCGTCAGCGTAATCAGATCACCAAAATCGACGAACCCGTTCTCCGCCATCAGGCGCTGGTACGCGACATACGTTTCAGCCAACTCCGTCTGATCGGCGATCTCCTCCCTGCGCAGCATCGCTTCTTCCTCGTCCAATCCCTCGCCCCCCTCCTCTGCCAGCTTTTCGGCGTAGGCGAGGTACTCCTGGGCCGTAACGTCCTCGTCCTTGGCGCGCGAGAAGAGCTTGAGGATCGCCGATAGGTGCTTGACCGGGTTTCCCAGCGGGCGGAAGCGCTGCAGCGGCAGCTCGAACAGGTGGTCCTTGAGGAAGATCACCTGCTCCGCCTCGGTGAGGATCTGATAGTCCGGTGAGAGGCCAAGGAGGATGGCGTTCTCGCGCAGGATGGAGTCGCAGAAGGAGTGAAAGGTGCCGATCTTCGCCTCGATGTAGCCGTAGGGGACAAGGAGATCGACGCGCTCCTCCATCTCCGCCGCCGCTCGCTCGGTAAACGTGAGGGCAAGGATCTCCGCTGGCTTGGCGCGCTTCTCGGCGATCAACCAGGCAATCCGCCGCGTGATCACCGTCGTCTTTCCCGTCCCGACACCGGCAAGGACCAAGAGAGGCCCCTCGCCGTGTGTCACGGCATCGCGTTGCTGCTCGTTCAAATCAGAAAGCAGGTCATCGCTCATTGTGAAGAGAGTATAGGGCGAACCAGGAGAATTGTCACTGCTGCACAAGACCCAAATCTATCCTCACGCCCGCTCACTTTTCGCTCACTCAAGCCTCGATGATTGCCAAGAAACACCCTTTTATGCTTTCCTTGGCCTTCTCTGCGGCTCTACGTGAGGATGCCTCTTGGCTTCCCGTATCGCTCTAGCTTGAGATCGCTCCGAGGATCGCTGGGAGGAACTGGGGAAGGTCACGGGGTGTGCGCGACGTGATCAGATTACGGTCGATCACCACCGGCTCGTCGACCCATTCTGCGTTCGCGGCGAGCAGGTCATCGCGTATCGAGCGGTAGGAGGTCAGGCGCCTGCCGGATACGATCCCGGCGGAGATGAGGACCGATCCGGCGTGACAGATTGCCGCAATAACTATGTTGTCCTTGTTCGCCTGACGGATGAGATCCAGCGCATCCTCGTGTTGCCGCAGCCTGTCCGGGGCTAGCCCACCGGGAACAACGATCGCCTGCACGTTCTTCAGGCTAACATCCGAGAACGAGCGCGTGGCAGTGACGGTGATCCCGTGCTTGCCTGCGTAGACATGACCGGACTCCTTCCCCACGATTTCCACCGCAAGTCCCGCCTCAAGGAAGCGGTAGTAGGGGACCCACAGCTCGAACTCCTCGTACCCGTCTTCAACGAAAATCAACACTCCATTCATCATAGCCTCCTTATCCAGGCAGCACTGTACTAACTGAAGGGCGCTAAAGCAAGAAGGAATACAGACAAGAGTGCCCCTCGACGCGTATGGAGCGATCTCCTAAATCGCCCCCCTTTGTACTCCCATGTAAGCGCGCATCGCGTCGATAGTAGTTAGAAATGGAGTTGGCCCTCTCTTCTCTTGACGAGGTGATACTGTACTAGTATACTAGTACACTATGACGGAACGAGATGATTGGCTCATTGATATGGATGACGGACCGATCTTCGTACAGATCGCGGAGAACGTACGTCGATTCCTGGCGCGCGGAGACTTGGCGGCGGGCGAGAAGCTCCCGTCGGCGCGTGAGCTTGCGCAGCGCTTGAGTGTTAATCCGAACACAGTGATCCACGCCTACTCGGAACTGGAGAGGCAGGGAGTGATAGAAACAAAACGAGGACTGGGGACGTTCGTCCGCGAGGATGCGCCAGTGAAGACGATGCAACGCGATCTCCTCAAGTCCGCGGCGATGCAGTATGCCAATGAATTCGAGAGGCTCGGCGTATCTGCAAGAGAGGCGATCGCAGTCCTGCAGGAGGTGTTGAATGCTAGCGAGACTTGATAACGTAACCAAGCTGTACCGAAAGAACGAAGGGCTGCGTGACATCACACTCGCATTTCCCAAGGGTGAAGTTGTAGGAGTGTTGGGCCTGAACGGAAGCGGCAAATCGACGATGCTGAAGCTGCTTGCAGGGCTCCTCTTCCCTACATCCGGGCGGGTGACCGTCTTCGACGGGCCGCCGCGCACCAATCGGGCACGCATCGGCTATCTGGGAGAGAAGGACGCCCTTTACACGTGGATGATGCCTACGGATGCGGAACGGTTCATGGCCGGGCTGTACGACGACTTTGACTCCATCCGGTACCGCGAGCTGCTCGATGTGCTCGAGGTACCGAGGCGCAAGACAAAGGCAATGTCCAAGGGCGAGCGCGGCCGCTTGCGGCTGGCGATGGCGCTGGCACGGGACGTCAAGCTGTACCTGCTCGACGAGCCACTCGCCGGCATCGACCTGTTGTCGCGGGAAAAGATCATGACCTCGCTTGTGCGCGAGTGGCACACCGACGAGGCGATTCTATTGTCGACGCATGAGGTGGCCGAGGCGGAGAGCCTGTTCGATCGCGTCCTGTTCTTGCGCGAGGGAAGGCTCGCTCTCGACGCGAACGCCGAGGCGCTGCGCGAAGAGGGGAAGAGCGTTGTCGCCACCTTCCGGGAGGTGCTCTCATGAAGGGGTTCATGACACTATTGTGGCTGGAGTACCGACGCAACCGGATATGGGCCATCGCCCTCATCGGGTCACTCGCCTTCTGGGCGTGGGGACTTGCACAGGTGCACCTTGCTGGTGCTGGCCAGCAACTGGAGAGCCGCGCCGTAGTCCTCAGCGTGGCTGTCGCGGTCGGGATACTGGTCCTCTGCTTCATGATCGGACGGATTCGTGCCGAGACGCGCCAGGGACAGTATCAGATTCTACTTCTCACGCCACCGAACGGGTATGTACATGTCCTAGCTCGTTTCACGTTCGCTGCTGGGGTGGGCATCATCTACTTCATCGTCATCGGCGGCCTTACATGGTGGACAGCCTCGCTCTCCGGCCTGCACCTCGATACGGGCAGCATCCTGCAGCTTCTCCTCGTCTGTCCGTTCTACTCGATGGGAACCGTGCTAGTGCCGCTCCTCGCTTGGACACTACTTCTGATGGTCTTCGTGAGTGCGTACCGAATCTCCGGATCAGGCTGGATCCCAGGAACGGTGATGGTCCTCGGAACGCCGTTGCTCTTTAGCTGGTACTTCAAGTGGTTGACGGGAATTGCCGGAATGCTCCCAGGATGGCACCTGTTTAAGGGAGCAAGAACACTGATCGAGAGCACATCAAGCGGAATGATCTTTGAGACAACGAATTCCGGCGTAGTTCTTCCGCAGGAGCCGCTGTGGGGGATGCTTGTGCTGAGTGCGATCATGTTGATACTTGCCGGACGCGTTTGGCAGGAGGTTGAAGGATGACACAAGCGTTCCTTATCGTTGTGCGTATTTTGCTCCTCGGCCTCCTTGGCTACTGGAGCTATCGCCTGTGGACAGGCACGACCAGTTGGACGTCACGGGGCGTGAGCGCCGTGCTCATCGCTGCCCTCACGTGGCAAATACTCGGAAAAGGGTTCTAACGCCGCCCAGAGGGATTCGCACAGGAGGCGTGCACGAAGTGTTATCAGTGATTGGTAGCGCCAATGGCACGCACGTCAAAGAGACTGAGGATTTGGATGAAGGCACATTCATCATCGAAATCGGCAGTGACAATGAGGAACACATCGTTCCCTATCCCCGCGGCGCCGCCCGTGGTGTAGGCGGTTTAGTCGAACGGTGGGTAAGATACTGATGCAGGATGTGCAAGAGACGTTCAACGCGCAGACAAGTACCAGCGAACCTCTATCGGCGGCCTGTTGCAGCAGAGAGCCGCGGGCGTCAAGCCACGAGTATACAAATGTAGGACGCGCATAGGCGCTCCCCCCTACGGCACTTTTGCCGTGCTGTGGAATCACTTAACGCGTGTAGCGGTTGTGGATAGCTTTAGCTTATCATACGTTCGGCACATCATGAGGGGGCTTTGGTCTTACTTGGCCACGCCATCGGCCAACTCCAAAGGCTGGCAAAAGGAGAGTTAGAGATGCAGTCAATGATCGTGGTGATAATGGTCGCCGTGGGCGGCGGGGTGGCAATCAGCCTGCAGTCGCTCTTCTCCGGCGTGATTGGTGATAAGCTGGGAATACTGGAGAGCGTGTTCATCGTTCACCTCGGCGGACTCCTCCTCGCAAGCGCGCTGCTGCTCTTCGCCGGTGGAGGGAACATCGCCTCCTGGCGCACCGTGCCGTGGTATGCCTTGTGCGCCGGATTCCTCGGAGTAGCGATAGTCGCCTCGATCAGCTACGCCGTCCCTCGGCTCGGTTTAGCGACCGCGCTCACCATCTCCATCGTCGCACAGCTAGTCCTTGGTACGATCATCGACCACTTTGGCCTCCTTGGCGCGCCCGTTCATCCTCTCGACATCTCCCGCGTCGTGGGGATGCTCATCTTGTTCGTCGGAGCGTGGCTGATCATCCGATGACGCCAGCGGAGACAAACGAAGAAAGCCACGTCAAACCTCACATCGGTACACTCAATGAGAAACCGCTCCACGCCGCGCTCAAGGCATGGTACGCTGAGACGGGTGACAGGTTCGAGGTGCCGCTCGACGGCTTTGTCATCGACATCGTGCGCGACCGCCTTCTAATCGAGATCCAGACCGGCTCCGTCTCCGCGCTTCGTCGCAAGCTAACTGCACTCGTCAAGCGCCATCCGACCCGCCTCGTCATCCCCATCGCCGCTACTCGCACCATCATAAAGCTCGATGAGGAAGGAACGGAGCAAGCGCGCCGCAACTCGCCCAAGCACGGGCGGATGTACGACGTGTTCTCCGAGCTGGTCGCTCTTCCAAGCCTCCTCGGCGACTCTAACCTTCAAGTGGAGGTCCTGTTGACCGAAGAGGAAGAGGTGCGACGTAGAAGTGAGACCCACGGCTGGCGCCGCCACGGGTGGGTGACCGACGAGCGGAGATTAGTCGAGGTGATCGATCGGGTCTGTTTCCATCACCCGGCCGACTTCCTTGCGATCGTCCCGCCGTCGCTTGCCGAACCGTTCACCACCGCCGATCTCGCCAACGCCGTTTCCTGCCCGCGCCGGCTTGCACAACAGATGGCGTACTGCCTGCGGAAGATGGGAGTCATTACTGTCGTTGGCAAGAACGGAAACGCCCTCTGCTACAAGCGCAGCCTGTTCGCGAACGCTCCTTGCGAAGACTGAATCCGCGATGAACGCAAACAAACCTGCAGTAATCGCTTCGTCTTACGCCACAGTATGATTCAGGCGAAGTCGAAGTCCCCGTGATATACGTCACGCTCGCAGTATGTGACCAGCGGACCCGGTCCGATCGGTGAATGTCCTGTGCTGAACGTTCCCTCTCCTAGAAGAAACGGGCGGGCGTCAATACTCGATGCGAACACCATCGGTCAGCATTCTGTGGAACGCAGGATTGCGAAGGAAAATCGAGGGTGAATTGTTCGACGCGAGATTCAACTATATCAGCCATGTAGTCTCCGATGCGGGGTCCTCGGTTTTCGCGGCCAGATTCTCGCGGTCCAATTCCCATTGTAGCGGATTGTTCACGATGTATTCACGCACACGGTTCAACTCGTCTCCGTTGCGAATAACGTGTTCGTAGTAATTGCGTTGCCACACCGGAACGCCAGGTGTATAGCGATGTTCGTTAATGCGGCGAGAGGAGAACGTTTTCAACTGCCGCACGATTTCGGGCAAACCCTGCCGCCGGGTTCCTGCCGTGGTAGGGGCGGGTTCGGAACCCGCCCTTACAGAACCCGTCCCTACAACTGTGCCAGCGACAATAACAATAATGCCGTGGATGTGGTTAGGCATCACCACAAACGCATCCAATTGCACGTTCCTCACATGGTTGGGCAAGTCCTGCCATGTCCATTGGACGATCTTCCCCATCTCGCTTAGCCGCACTTCATTGTGCACCACGTCACCAAACAAACATGCCCGCTTTCGCGTCATGATAGTGACAAGATACGCCCCGGCCTGAGAATAATCGTACCCTTTCAGACGGATAGAGCGGCGATGTTTTGCGGGAACGTATTTCATCAGCAGTTCACCGTTTTGAAACGACAGTTACCATTGTTGCAGGTATCACCTGGTCTTCTTGTACCGATGTCCCACCGGGTCGCTCCAACTGCTTCATTTGGTGCCCAATCAAAGGACCTAAAAAGGCGCCTCTGGAATAAGAAACGACCAGCAGGCGTCCGTTCGAGCAGCAGACATTGCTTCGCAAGTTTCGTGTCACTGATAAGTACACTGGTTGCCGTGTTCTCCCAGTTGAACAATTAAATGCAAAGAAGATCCTACCGCGATTGGCGCGTCTTTGCAATAGGCAGATGATACGTTTAAGCACGCACTTCTCTCTGCGAGCAGACTGCTGGATTCACCCGTTGCGCGATTGAGTTGTGATCGCCATCTCGACTTGGATCAAGCTCGGTCCACCTGCATCAGCAACCCACCATATGGACTCCCTCGTCTCGGTTGCCCAACGATCACGGGTGGGATAGGATCTGCGACATGATCGGCACGTGGGTCAACATAGGAACTATTATTCTCGGCAGTCTGATCGGCATGGCGGGCGGGGCGCGCATCTCCAAGCAGATGAGCAAGTTCGCTACCTCGGCGATCGGGCTGGTGACGCTTGTCGTGGGGATAAAGCTGTCGTTGGAGACGCAGAACATACTGATCCTGCTTGTCTCGCTTCTCGTGGGCGGTGCAATCGGAACCACAGCGAGGATCGAGGATCGTCTTTCAACGCTTGGCGAGCGGCTGCAAGAGCGCTTCCCACGCCTGGCCTCTCGTGGAGCGCTGCCGCAGGGCTTTGTCAGCGCCAGTCTCCTGTTCTGTGTCGGCCCAATGGCGATCCTTGGCGCGCTGCGCGACGGGCTGTACGGCGATTGGCAGCTCTTAGGCCTGAAGGCAGTGATGGATGGGATATCCTCGATCTTTCTTGTCGCCGGCCTTGGGCCGGGCGTGATCCTCTCGGTGTTCGTTGTCCTCATCTACCAAGGGGGGATCAGCCTCATCGCCCGTCTGTTCACCTCTTCGGTGAGCGCAAGCGCACTGTCGCAGTCACCGCTCCTTGCTGAGCTCGATGCGGTAGGCGGAGTGATCCTGATCGTCCTGTCGTTGAAGCTCCTTGAGCTACGCGACTTGCGGGCGGGAAACCTCCTGCCAGCGCTTGCCGCTGCGCCCCTCCTCGTCCTCCTCGCGCGGGTGGTGGGTGGATGAACAACTTGGTCTCCGCACGCGCGTTACACAAACGCATCACAACGCTGCGCGATCGCTACGATCACCGCTTGTGGACGCTCTTTTCCGTCCGGCTGATCGTGTCTATCGGCTTCGGCGCGGCGATGCCGTTTGTCAGCCTGTACCTGTACCGCGAACTGGGACTGTCGATGAAGGCCATCGGAACGATCATGCTCTTCTCCGCTCTGATCAGCTCCGCTGGACGCATCATCGGTGGGGAGCTCGCCGACCGCATCGGGCGTAAGCCGCTGATTGCGGTGACGATGGGAGTACGCACGATCTTCTTTCTGCTGATGTCGTATGTGATCTACATCCGCGCATCCTATATTGCTGTCGCGCTTGCGTTCCTCGCAATCAGATTCATCGGTGCGTTGATGCAGCCGGGGATCAGTGCGATGGTGGCGGACATCGTACCGCGGAAGCAGCGAGTGGAAGCATTCGGAATCCTGCGCATCGGTGGAAACGCCGGCTGGGCGATCGGCCCCGCTATCGGCGGCTTCTTGATGGTTATCTCCTACTGGTCGCTCTTCCTCGTTACAGCCGCTGCCAGCCTGATGGGAATGGTGTTGGTCGTCCTGTTCATCAAGGAGTCAAGCCATAAGCGGGCCGCAGAGCGGTTCGAACTGTCAAAGGTCCTCGATGTCGGACGCGACAGGAGGTTCCTCGTGTTCTGCGGATTCAGCTTCCTGTTGTTCCTCGTGATGGGCCAGTTCGCGAGCACACTCTCGGTCTTCTCCACAGAGTTCGTCGGAATAAGTGATGTGCAGCTCGGCTTCCTCTACACGTTGAATGGGATCATCGTCGTTCTCTTCCAGTGGCCGGCCGCTCTCCTTGGAGGGAAAATCGGGACACGGCGAGCCCTCACCCTAGGCGCGGCCCTGTTCGGAGTAGGGTACTTCACGGTTGGCCTCGCCCCTTCGTTCTACTTCCTGTTGGGTTCGATGGTGGTGATCACCCTGGGAGAGGTGGTCTTCTCCCCCAGCGCAACGACCGCTGTCGCCAACAGTGCAACGGAGGGGAAGATGGGACGCTACATGGGTTTCTTCGGGCTCTCCGAGGCGCTCGGGTGGTCGGCAGGGCCGTTTATCGGCGGATGGCTCCTCGATTACCTCGGGAAGGAGCCGCTCATATTGTGGGGAGCGATCGCGGCGATTGCTGCCACCGCCGCGATCGGATTCATGTTCGCAGGCAAAGCGAGGAAGAGTCTCAGCTAACCGAGTACCTTCTCGAACGCCCCCTCCAAAATGTCCATCCCTTCATCGATCTGCTCATCGGTGATCACGAGTGAAACAAGCACACGGATCACGTTTCCGCGTATTCCGGCGGTGGGAAAGATGGCGCCATCGCGTAGTGCGGCGTTGACGATCTGAGAGGTGATCTCACCAGCAGGCTCCTTGGTCGAGCGATCCTTGACGAGCTCCATTGCGACCATCGCTCCCAACCCGCGCACGTCGCCCACAACATCAAACTTCTTTTGCAGTGCGGCAAAGCGCTCTTTGATACGCCCGCCAACGTGATCCGCTCGATCAAGCAGGTTCTCCTCGTCGATCGCCTTGATGACCTCGATCCCCGCGCGGCATGCAAGCGGGTTACCAACGTACGTTCCACCGATGCCACTCGAGACGGGAGCGTCCATGATCTCAGCCTTTCCCACCACACCGGACAGGGGAAGACCGGCGGCGAGCGACTTAGCAACGCAAATCAGATCAGGCTCGATCCCGAAGTGCTCGTAGGCGAAGAACTTGCCCGTGCGACCGATCCCCGACTGCACCTCATCCAAGGCAAGGACAAACCCGTACTTATCCGCCAGGTTACGCATCGCCGGTAGGAACCAAGCAGGGGGAACGAGGAATCCTCCCTCGCCGATCACCGGCTCGACGACCATCACCGCCACATCGGATGGATCGACAAGCGAGACGAGTGCCTGCTCGATGTCATCGGCGGAGACATCCTTGCGGTACGTATACGGATAGGGGAGGCGATAGACGTCGCTTGCGAACGGCCCGAATCCGGCCTTGTACGGCATCGCCTTGTGGGTCATCGTCATTGTGAGGAGCGTTCGTCCGTGAAAGGCGTTCTCGAAAACGAGGACAGCATTACGCTTGGTGTAGGCCCGCGCTATCTTGACCGCGTTCTCCACCGCCTCGGCGCCGCTGTTGAAGAACGCCGCCTTGTACGGACCAGCTCCGGGAACGTGCTCGCATAGAAGACGCGCGAGATCAGCAAAGGGCGCGTAGGGAACGGCGGTGAAGTCAGTGTGCAAGAAGTGGTCCACTTGATCGTGAAGCGCAGCGACGACACGTTCGTGGCGCTGACCAACGTTCAAGCAGCCCCAGCCACCGGAGAAATCGACGAACCGGTTGCCGTCAAGATCCTCAACTATCGACCCACGGCTCTCCTTAATGATGAATGGGGCATAGGTAGCGATTGGAGCAGCCACATACTTCTCCTTCTCAGCAAAGACAGCGGCCGACTTTGGGCCCGGAAGTGCGGTTTCGATACGCGTGAAACGTCGGTTGATCATATTTCCCCCCTGTGATAGACAGTGAATGCGCCGGAATGGTACCAAGAAACAGGGATGTGGCGCAAGAGAGGAAACGCAGCATTGCATGTCAAGCTGTAGGTTTGCCAACGCCGCCTCTCACCTGTCGGTGTGAAGCCCAGCAAAACAGTGGCTAAGGTGGATTGGTTTTTGGGTTCTGTGTATTAAATGTCAACAGCAAAGCGGATTGCGCGTCCCACAGCGGTTATCTTCTTCGGGGTCAAGGATGTGATCAATGATCCGATCTTACCTTTTGAGACAGTCTGCAAATGGTCGCAGTTGACGGCGCAATCCCGGAGCATGCCATCCGCACTCGAAAGAAACACCTCGGAGGGTATATTGCGGATCGTAGTCGTAATCGGCGCAATCGTCACTTCGCCGAGATACTCCAACGCGGAATCACGCGTCAGGATAAGAACTGGCCTCTTCTTATCTGGCTTTGCGAACTTGTACCAACGTATTTCACCATGCCTCATTTGTCGCCCCAGGCTTGCTCTGTCTCCCAAACTGAAAACTCCTCAGCAGTAACTGGGTGCTGCACATACCCTCGTCGGTGCTCACGCTCCAGTTGCTCAAGATTATAGCGGGAGAGCGCTTCACGAAGCGCCTTGCGTGTAAAAGCAGAACGATTCGTGTTGAGTTCTTTTGAAACGCGGTCTACCGCTTTGACAAGGTCATCATCAAGCGTCATCTGAACTGTCCGCATATTGCACCTCCGTAATAATGTGGATTCTTATAGCTATGATAATCCACATTGAGGGACACGTCAAATAGATTCGTCCGTATGAAGTATTCTTCTCCACGTACACACCCTTGACTGTTGCACTTGGAAGTTGAATCTGCCTTTATCCATGAGGCCTTCTTATCGATTCTTGAGCATCTCATTACGGCTTTTCCGGTCGATTGCACTGGATTGTGTGGCTCCCAATATGCGTTTGACAACAGCGTTTTTATATGTACAATAATCTGTACAGGAGGTGCTTCATGGAAGCTATAACCTATACAGCCGCCAGGCAAAACCTTGCAAAGACAATGGAAAAAGTATGTAAAGACCGCGCGCCGGTAATCGTAACACGTAGAACCTCTAACTCTGTGGTCATTATGTCACTTGAAGACTATGAGGCCCTCGAAGAAACGGCCTATCTCTTACGATCGCCGAAAAATGCCAGGCGTTTAATTGAATCTGTCGCTCAACTTGAAAGCGGCAAAGGGACTGAAAGGGAACTTTTAGAGTGAAGTTCATCTTTTCTGACCATGCTTGGGATGATTACCTTTTTTGGCAGAGAACAGATAAGAAAGTTCTTCGTCGTATCAATGCCCTCATTGAGGAAACACAACATACTCCATTTGAGGGTATTGGAAAACCAGAACCACTTAAACATGCTCTTTCTGGCTACTGGTCCAGACGGATCACTGATGAACACAGGTTTGTTTATAAAGTATCTGAAAATGCAATTCATATCGCCCAGTTGCGCTACCACTATTGATCATATTCTTTAGGCCCAACAATGTCTTAACCGCAGGGGATGAAACGCAGCAATTCTCTTCCCGATGGGGAATCGGTGCTGCCCATTAACGCCCTTGCTGCTACCGCCTTAGTGCGGAGATTATCGAGGTAACTATCAGTCCTAGACCCAACCCTGCAAGTATACAGCCGACGAATGCGAAAGCGGATTGCTGCAGAAAGAAGAACCCGACGCCAATGCCCATAAGCACTCCTCCACCTATTGCCCAGGTACTCTTGTCTTGAACCCCATTTGATTCACTCACTCCGAATTACCCCCTCTGGATCAGCCTGACGGCTACCCATGTGAATTCACCTGTACAGCTAACTCCTTATTCTACCCAAAATCTCCCTCCTGCCGAGCAATCATTCTCCCAACCTTACGCATTCTATGAGTCCATAACTGCAATATCAAAGAGAAACTGAAGAAGAGTCAATAAGCATCAGTCCGTCGCGTAACATAACGCCATAATTGTCTAGTTCTGGAGATTGTGCATAACCCGAAGATTCGGATATTCCAGAGATTACTAAGAGGATGATTGCGTATGCTCCAACGAGAAGAAATCTAACCTTCTCGTCGTGCAACGCTTGTAACATGTCTCTGTAATCTTCGTTTAGCA
>CAYQFN010000031.1:0-14471 GCA_964416685.1 uncultured Thermotogae bacterium
ACGACTTCAATGCCGTGAGAAGGCGCGCGAGTTGTGGACGATTGCACGTGCCAATTTGCGTGGGTCGTGTTTCACTGTCTGCTTTCCCGATACCTCAGCAAAGCCCAGGAGGTCAGCGCTGACCACTTCCATTTGGTATCTGTTTCTTGATGCTAGGTCGTTTATCACAGGTGTCGATGCCTCCGCGCGGTAGCTTGTGATGAACTCATCGGGCGGGGTGGCATCATTCACCAGCACCTTATCAAAACAAGTGAGATCAACATACTCAGCGAGCACTTCGATGTGATCGAGAAGCGAGAATCCATCGGTTTCTCCTGGCTGGGTCATCAGGTTTCCGATCAAGATCTTCTCGGCTGCCGATGAAACAAGGGCATTGGCGACGTCATCTACAAGAAGATTCGGGATGATGCTTGTAAACAGGCTCCCCGGCCCAAGGAGGATCAGATCCGCCGCTTCAAGCGCTTCCAGCACCCGGTAATACGGCGTTACGTTCTTCTTCGATAGCTCAATCCGCCTGATCATGCGCGGATCAGCGGTGATTTGACTCTCTCCCTCCACCCAGTTGCCATCCTCCATCTCCGCGCGCAGATGCGTCTTTTCGAGGGTCGCCGGGAGGACCGCACCGCGCACGTTCAGAATGTAGCTCATCTCCTCAACTGCTCGGTCGAAACCACCCGTCGCCTGCTCTAACCCAACGAGGAGGATGTTTCCCAGAGAATGCCCGGCAAGCTCAGGCTTCCCCCAGAAGCGATGCTGGAAGAGGTGTGCCATGCGCTCCTCGTCCTCGGCCAGAGCGAGGATACAGTTACGGATGTCTCCAGGGGGGAGGACGTCGAGGTCGGAGCGCAGTCTCCCTGAGCTGCCGCCATCATCCATCACCGTGACGATGGCCGTGATGTTCGAGGTCTCTTCCTTCATTCCCCGCAACAGGGTGGATAAGCCCGTCCCCCCGCCGATCGCGACCACATGAGGTCCTCGCCGTAGGACGCGCGTGCGATAGATGATCTGGGATGGTGCTTCCTCTCGCCCGGGAGCTATGCCGCGCGCCACCGAGTGCACAAGGCGAAAGAGGGCGAAGATAAAGCCTCCCACACCGATGATCAATGCGCCGACAATAATCAGGAGACGCAGTTGCGGGTCTGCTGGGATGCGATCGTAGATCGCGCCCACCCGCGCCCGCCCGAGGATCTCAAGAATGCCAAAGACGACGAAGAACATCGACACCGTCGCCAGAAGCCCCCAGCGCTTCACCCTCATTCCAGGGTAGAGCCAGCGAATTGCCTGCTTAATCTTGCCCATTGCTACCCACAGCAACGCGCACGTGCCCGTCGCCGACGATCTCCTCCAGGCCGCGTCGCAACTCGACACTGGGAGAGACATAGAATCCTTTCCCCGCCCGCACGAGGAAACGACCGCCTTCGGCGTCCACGTGAAGAACGAGCGGAGCATCACCCGGGTGCTCCGCCAGGAGTTCCTTCAATCGCGCCAGCCGATCGGGCTCGATCTCTTCCTCGCTGAGGGTAACGTTCACAGACAGACTCACCTTCTTATCGAGTGATTCAAGCGGGATCACCTCTTCGGCAACGAGGTTGATCTCACCGTTTCTCCTCCCCGCACTCACACGCAGGGCCATGAACTTATCGATGTCGATCGCCGCCGATGCCGCTTCGAGGACGCGCGGGAAAACGGTGATTTCTGCCTCATCGTTTCCATCGCTCATGGTGATGAACGCCATTTGATCTCCCTTTTTCGTTGCAATGCGACGCATCGCCGTGATCCGCCCTCCGATGATCGCGCTCTCCGCCTCGCGCATATTACCCACACTGGCAAGAGGTCGGCAGTAGAGGGAGATGATGTCGCGATACTGATCCAGCGGATCTGCACTGATGTACAGGCCAAGGAGTTCCTTCTCGAACTCGAGCAGCTCACTCTGTGGGAACTCCTCCTCTGAAATGATTGGATCGACGATAGCTGTCTCCGGCCCGCCGAAGAAGGACTGCTGCCCACTCTCCCTCTCGTGGCGAGCGATCTGCATCATCTCGATCCCCTGTGAGACGTGCATCAAGAGCCCACGGCGCGAGGATCCTAGGCTATCGAATGCCCCTGCCTTGATCAGCGCATCCAGCGTGTCACGGTCGATGCCATCGACCCGGCGACACATATCGAAGAAGGACGAGAATCCGTCCTTGCGCACAGCGAGAATCCCTTCGATCACTCCCTTCCCGACGTGCTTGATCGCCGCCAACCCGAAGCGGATCCTGGAGTCAGAGGCGGGGGTGAAACTCGCCTCGCTCTCGTTTATGTCCGGCGGAAGGACCTCGATCCCCATCCGTCGGCACTGCCCGATGTAGGAGGCGACCTTGTCTAGATCCCCCTGCACGCTTGCCAACAGGCTCGCCATGAAGTAGGTCGGGTAGTTGGCCTTCAAATATGCTGTCCAGTAGGAGATGAAGGCATAGGCGGTTGTGTGCGACTTATTGAACCCGTAGCGGGAGAATTTCTCCATGTCATCGAAGCTCTGCTGAGCGACCTGCTCCGAGATGCCGTTCTTCAGGCAGCCAGCCATAAACTTCTCGCGCATGCTCGCCATCATTGCCTTGTTCTTCTTCCCCATTGCCTTGCGCAGGATGTCCGCCTCGGCAAGGGAGAATCCGGCCAGCTTTTGCGCCATGAGCATTATCTGGTCTTGATAAATCGGCAAGCCGTAGGTCTCGTCGAGGACCTCGCTCAGGCTCGGGTGAGGGTAGGTGATCTTCTGGCGGCCATGGCGGCGCTCCACGTAGTCATCCGTCATCCCGCTCTCCAGCGGCCCGGGGCGGTAGAGGGCGAGGAGTGCGACGAGGTCCTCAAAGCGATCCGGTTGTACGCGTCGGATGAGGGACGTTATCCCAGATCCTTCCAGCTGGAATATCCCCGCCGTATCGCCGGCGCGGATCATCTCGAACGTCTTCTCATCGTCAAGCGGAACCTTGTCCAAATCGACATCGATCCCGGCGTGCGTGCGCAGCGATGTGCAGGCCTCATCGAGCAGCGTAAGGTTGCGCAGGCCGAGGAAGTCGAACTTCAGCAGCCCGATCGCCTCGACATCGGTCATGTCATACTGAGTGACAATCTCGCCCTCACCGAGGCGCAGAAGCGGCACGATCTCCTGCAGCGGCCGCGCTGCGACTACAACGCCAGCAGCATGGGTGGAGGTGTTGCGCGTCAGACCCTCCAGGCGCAGGCCAATGTCGACGATCTTCTTTATTTCTGGGTCCTTCTCGTATAACGCATGCAGCTCGGCCACCTGCTCGACCGCGACCCGCAGCGTGAGGCCGTAGGGGATCAGCTTGGCCAGATGATCGGTGGTGCTGTACGAGGCACCGAGCACTCTGCCCACATCGCGAACAACGCTACGCGCTGCCATCCGATCGTAGGTGGCTATCTGCGCGGTGCGGTCACGGCCGTACTTCTCCTGCACGTAGGCGATCACCTTATCGCGCCCCTTGACGCAAAAGTCAATGTCGAAATCTGGCATGCTCACACGCTCAGGATTGAGGAAGCGCTCGAAGATTAGGTTATAGCGTAATGGATCGACGCGCGTGATCCCGATACAGTAGGAAACGAGACTGCCCGTCGCCGATCCTCGTCCCGGCCCGACAGGGATGTGCTGCTCCTTCGCGAAACGGACGAAATCCCACACGATGAGGAAGTACGTGGCATACTTCATCCGCTCGATCACCGACAGCTCATACTCCAACCGTTCCTCGACCGCGGGCGTAATCTCATCGTAGCTTTCGCGCGCACCATCGTAGGCAAGCTTACGCAGGTATGAATCCGCGTCCACCCCCTCTGGTAGTGGAAACGGTGGTATCACTGTGTGGCCAAATTCAATCTCCACGTTGCAGCGATCGGCAATAACGCGTGTGTTATCGATCGCCTCCGGTAGATCTGCGAACAGCTCCTCCATCTCCGCTGCTGAGCGGAAGTGGTAGCCCTCGCCGTCAAACTTCATGCGATCAGCGTCATCGATCTTCTTGTTGGCGCGGATGTTCAGCAGGACCTCGTGCGCCAGATGATCCTCGGGCGTGAGGTAATGCGTGTCGTTCGTCGCTACAAGCGGAAGATCAAGCTCTCGCGCGAGGGCTACGAGTTCTTTACGGAGCCGCTTGTCCCTCTCCGTGCCGTGGTCCTGTAGTTCGACGTAGAAGTTATCTGCACCGAAGATCTCCGCGTACTCCGCAGCAGTGGCGCGCGCAGCTTCCTTTCGTCCAGCAAGGAGGAGACGCGGTATTTCGCCGCTCTGACAAGCAGAAAGCGCAATCAACCCTTCGTGGTACTCCCTCAGCAGTTGCTTGTCGGCGCGCGGTTTGTAGTAGAACCCTTCCGTCTGTGCCAGGCTGACAATGGAGACCAGGTTCGAGTAGCCGCGTGCATTCTCGGCTAGGAGGACGAGATGATAGTACTTCTCCCCGTTTCGGGCCCTGCGTTCACGCCTATCGCCAGGAGCAAGGTAAATCTCGCAGCCGATGATCGGCTTGATCCCGCGCCTCTTCGCCTCGCGGTAGAATTTCACCGCCCCGCCCATCACACCGTGATCAGTCAGCGCGAGTGCGTCCATGTCGTACTTCTCCGTGAGGTCAAGTAATGCCTTGATCTTGCAGGAGGAGTCGAGAATGCTGTATTCGGAATGCGTGTGGAGATGAACAAACCTAACCGCCAAATTCAGTCTCCTTTGACAAAGATAATTAGCTGCTCTCCTGGTTTCATCAGCCCGAGCTTCTCACGCGCAATGTCCTCGATCGCCTGCGGGTCGTTCTTTCGAGCAAGCTCGGCACGTAGCGTGTTCTGCTCCGCAAGCACAGCCTCTTCCTTCACGCTGAGGGCGGCTACCTGCCGCTGCAGCCGAGCGATTGTAATAAACCTAACAGCATAGACGGAGGCGAGGATGAGAACAAACACGACGAGGAGCCACAGCACCGCGCGGTGCCCCATCTGTCTATGAGAAGCACGCTCATGCTGCTCCTGTAACTGCAAGTGCTTGTACACGCGCAACACCCCCAATTCTTATCATCGCTTCCGGCTCATTCCGTCGCCAGTATACGCAGCTCCAAATCGCGCGGCAATGACACGCGTCCGAAAGAAAACGAGGGACCGATTTCTCGGCCCCTCGTGAATCATTCACAAATCTGCGGAACTAGTCCTTATAGACGTTCCAGATGCAAACATCCATCGTGATGTTCAGCGTCGCACCGTGAACATTAGGAAGCGACGCGATGACCATTTCATCGGTCATTGCCCACAACGGAATGAACGGCACGTCCTGAACGCTTAGAAGCTGAATCGCCTTGTATATGTTCGAGCGCACTGTCGTATCAGCAGTGGTCGTAGCGAGATCCATCAGCTCTTTGTAGATGGCGAAGTGCTCATCGTGATTGAAGAAGGTTCCCAAGCCTTCCGGCGACTCCGTCGTCCATGGGGCGAGGAAGTTGGAAGACTCGAGGTAGTCCGGGTGCCAACCAAGGAGGAACATGTCAAACCCACCGGAAGACATGCGCTCCGTGTAGGCGCCCCACTCGAGCATCTGGATAGAGATGTCGATCATTCCGGTTTCTTCCAAGCTGCTGGCAATGACTGTTGCCACGTCGCCCTCGGTTGTGCCGTAGTGCTTCGGCGTGTACCAGAGGTTCAGTTTCAGCTTGTTCGTTTCCGAGTAACCAGCCTTCTTCAGCAATACGCGCGCAATATCTAGATCCCGGTGCGGGAAGACATTGATCGCTCCGAAGAACGGCGGGTCGACCATAGGAACCATCGTGTAAATCGGATCAACGGTTCCACTGAAGACCTGCTCAACGAGTGCATCACGGTCGACAGCATAGGTGATTGCCTGACGGACGGTAGGATTATCTACCGGAGTCTGCGTCACGTTGAACAGCAGGTAGCGGACACCAGGGCTCGGCGGATAGAAGTTCACGTCAACCTTGGGATTGCCCTTCAGGTCCTGAATGTCCTGCGGGCTGAGTGTCCTGAACACGAAGTCGACGTCGCCAGCCTCGATCGCTGCACGCAGTGCGGCTGCATCGGAGTACATCTTTTCGATGACATCCTTGGTCTTCGGCGCCTGTCCGTAGTAACCATCATAGGCCTCGTACTTCACATACTGGTCAGGGACGTACTCCACGAGCTTGTACGGCCCGGTTCCCGCATAGACGCCCTTAGCGAAGTCATCCGCAGGTGTCGTCTTCGGCGAGTAGATCAGCGCCGGCGCCAGTTCCTGCGACATACGCAGCAAGAAGATGGCATCCGGTTTGTTCAGGGTGATCTTAACCGTCAGCGGATCAACAACATCGATGTGATCGATGACGCCTTTGATTAGGCCAACGCCACCTTCAGGTCCATCGAGGCGCATCGTGCGGTCGAGCGACCACTTTACGGCCTCTGCATCGCACTTCGCTCCGTCCCAGAACGTGATCCCCGGACGAATGTGGAACGTGTATACCGTGCCGTCCGCGGAAACGTCCCACGATTCGGCGATCGCCCCTTCCAGGGCAAGGGTTTCATCGTTTAGCTTCATCAATGCATCAGTCGTCGCGCGCAGCACGTGCCAACTAAAGTGGTCGTAGCTATTGGCGAACGAGAGCTCAGTCACCCGGTCGGTCGTTCCCATGATCAACGGTTCCGCGGCTGAAACCATAAGCGGAACAATTGCCAACACACCAATCACTAAGAGAATGCCTAGCACCTTCTTCATACTTTTGCCTCCTTTTCCTTACAGTTGGATTTTTCCCTTCTGGAACCGATTAGTTTAGGCAGTTTTCCACCTCCTTATGAAACTTGAGATCTTCTATTGCCACTCTAGCACTAGTCCTCCCCAAAGTCAAACCTTCTTTCTCTTCCGCTTTGGATTCACTAGATCGCTTATTCCCTCGCCGATCAGACCGAACCCCAGAGATAGTGCGATAATCATTATTCCAGGGAAGGTAATGAGCCACCACGAGCCGGATTGGAGGAACTTCTGACCGTTTTGGATGTCGTAGCCCCAATCCGGCGCTGGTGGTGGCAAGCCAAATCCGAGGAAGGACAGGGCAGCGACGGTCAGGATCGCATCGGCGAGGTTAAACGAGGAGACGGCCATGATTGCGTTCACCGTGTTTGGCGCAACGTGCCGCAGGACGATGCGTAGATTACTCGCTCCCAAGGCACGCACGGCCTCGATATACGTCGTCTCCCTCACCTGCAATACCTCAGCGCGTGTCACACGGAAGTATGTAGGAATGTAGACAAAACCGACAGCCCAGATCATCGGTCCCAAGCCCGCGCCGAACATGGCGACAAGAACAATTGCCAGGATCATCGACGGGAACGAGTAGATCGCGTCCATAGTCAAGGAGAGAACACGGTCGAGGAATCCTCCAACATATCCGGAGATCCAGCCGAGAATCGATCCGATTGTCATGCTCAGCGCCACCGCCCCGAATGCGACAATGATCGACGCCTTTCCCCCCGCGAGAACACGGCTGAAGACATCACGCTTCAGCTGATCGGTTCCCATCAGATGCTGAGACGATGGGCCTTGCAATCTTGGAGCGTCGCGGTACTTTGTCGGGCTATACGGCGTGAACCAGGAATACTGCGCCAGCACGGTCACTACAAGGAATACGATCACAATGACGAGCCCCACCTTGAGCAGCGTTTGGTGGTGCAGCGCATGCCTACCGTGCGAAAGCTTGCCAACCAGCCAATCCAAGAACCCTATCATTGCTCGTGCCATGATCAGTACCTTACCCGCGGATCGATGAACGAATATGCGATATCAACAACCAAGTTAATTAGTGAGATGAAGATAGCAATAAACACGATCGCTCCTTGAATCGCTGGCCAGTCCCGCGCTTCGATCGAGCGCACGAGGAAGCTGGCGATCCCCGGCCAGGAGAATACAGTCTCCGTAAGGACAGCCCCTCCCATAAGGATAGCAAATTGCAGACCGAATACGGTGATTATGGGGATCATCGCATTGCGCAACGCATGACTCATGATAACCACTCGCTCCCTCAATCCCTTCGCGCGTGCAGTAGTAACGTAGTCCTGATCAAGGACTTCAAGCATGCTCGCTCGTGTCATGCGGCCGAGGAGGCCCGCCTGAGCAAATCCGAGCGTGACCGACGGGAGAACCAGGTGCTTGGCAACGTCTGCGATCACTTTTCCATTTCCACTTAAGATTGCATCAAGAAGATAGAAGTTGGTCCTCGATTGAAAGGTAAACGCGATCCTTCCACCGATGCGGGTCGCCACCGGTAACCACCCCAGCTTCACGGCGAAGATCACTTGCAGCATCAATCCCAGCCAGAAGAGAGGCATGGAAAACGATCCGATGTGAAACACACGCACCGCGTGATCGATCGGGCGATCAACGTGCACGGCTGCAATCAGACCTGTTCCAAAGCCGAAAATCACGGCAAAGAACAGCCCGAAGAATGCAAGCTCAAGCGTGGCGGGAAAACGAATAAAGAGCTCGGAGATGACCGGCTTACTCGTGCTGAATGACTCCCCGAAGTCGCCACGGATGATATTACCCAGGTATTCAACATACTGCACAGGAATCGGCCGATCGACACCCATCTTATGGCGGTACTCATCCATTAGCTCGGGTGAGACGTTCCTCCCCCCAAGCATCGCGGAGACCGGATCACCCGGCATGACACGCAGAATAAGGAAGACAAGCGTAAGAAGGATGAGCAACATCGGGATCGTCAGCAGCAAACGCTGCAACGCATAGCGGATTATTCCCATATCAATCCTTTCTCGTAAGAGCTTTCTGTGATCTGATCTGTTCTGTCCTCAACCAACCTCAAGCATAATAACGACGTGCAAAGAGAATTGCAAGCGCGATATTTCCCCTCCGGTGCGACATTTTGACTTCTCGCCAAGAGGCAATTAGAATCCAACTCTATCAAAAAGGGGGATACAGTGCAGGCTCACGAACTTCGTAAACGCTACATCGAATACTTCATTGAACACAATCATCATCACCTGCCAAGCGCGACTCTTGTGCCCAACGACCCCACTCTGCTGTTCACGGCAGCTGGAATGGTCCAGTTCAAGGACATCTTCTGGGGACATGTGGCACCGACGTTTCCCCGTGTGATTACGTGCCAGAAGTGTTTCCGCACAACGGACATCGAGAACGTTGGCAAGACGGCGTACCACCATACGTTCTTTGAGATGTTGGGCAATTTCTCCTTCGGTGATTACTTCAAGGCGCAGGCGATCAAGTTCGCGTGGGAGTTTCTCACGAGCGAACTCAGTATCCCCGTTGAGCGCCTATGGGTCTCCGTGTATGAGGAAGATGATGAAGCATTCACAATCTGGAAAGATGAGATCGGCATTCCCCAAGAACGAATCGTCAAGTTAGGGAAGGAACACAACTGGTGGGGTCCGGTGGGAAACAGTGGTCCGTGCGGCCCGGACACGGAGATCTTCTTCGATGCCGGAGAGGAGAGAGCGTGCGGCCCGGACTGTCGAGGCGTCGCCTGCGATTGCGATCGATTCTCTGAGATCTGGAACCTCGTCTTCATGCAGTACGACGCGCAAGAGGACGGCTCACTCCTTCCACTGAAAAGGAGAAACATCGATACCGGGATGGGCTTGGAGAGGACCGCTGCCGTCTTGCAGGGAGCGAAGACCGATTTCGACATCAACCTCTTCGCGCCGACGATGGAGGCGATTCAGGCAGCGATGCCGCGCTCGCTTACCGCTGCGGACACGCTGAACCGCAACATCGTTGCCGATCACATCAGGGGAATCCTCTTTCTCATCGCTGATGGCGTCCTCCCGGCAAACGACAAACAGGGATACGTCCTGCGGCGCATCCTCAGAAGGGCCATCCGCTCCGGGGAGAAGCTCGACTTGCCGCAAGGAACGCTCTCCACGCTCATCGATCCAGTGATCGAGACGTTGGGAGATGTGTACCCGGAGATCGTCGCGGCGCGCCCGCTGGCGCAACGCGTGATCTCACACGAAGAGGAGACATTTCGCAAGACACTGCGCGCGGGCGAGGCTCGCCTGGAGCGGATCATCGAGAGGCTAGCCGATCAGAATATTCGAACGTTCCCGGGAGAGGTAGCATTTGAGCTCTATGATACCTACGGCTTCCCGATCGAGATGACCAATGAGATCGTCTCCGAACACGGTATCGCCCTCGATACAGACGGATTCCGCGAGGAAATGGCGCAGCAGAGGCAACGCTCGCGCAAGAGCGTATTCGTAGATTTGAGGGACGGAATAGAGATAGGGGGCGTGATTGAGTCGGCTAAGCCAACTCTCTTTCTCGGCTATGAATCGACTGAAGCGAATGCAGAGATTGTTGACATAAAGAAAGATCCTGCTGCAACGACATATGTCGCTCTTGATCAGACTGTATTCTATGCTGAAGGAGGCGGACAGATAGCCGACACGGGAATGATTGAAAACCTCTCCCGTTATGCGAATGCGAAGGTCTTGGACGTCAAGAAGAACAAGAACGGTGTCTTCATCCATCGCATAGAGATCGAAGAAGGAACGTTTGCGGTCGGCGACAAGTGCCACCTCATCGTAGATGAACAGCGCCGCAAACGCATCGCGCGCAACCATACGGCAACGCACCTCCTGCACGCCGCGCTACGCCGTGTGCTTGGCGAACACGTCATCCAGGCTGGATCCTACGTCGGCGACGGTGAATTGAGGTTCGACTTCTCCCACTTCGAGCGCGTCACCGAAGATGAGCTGGCGCAAGTAGAGGATCTGGCAAATTCGATCGTGTTGCGCGATCTTCCTGTTGTCACCGAGGAGATGTCCCTTGCCGAGGCGAAGAAAACAGGAGCGATGGCACACTTCGAAGACGAGTACCGTGGAAAGGACGTGATCCGCGTCGTCTCCATCGGCGACTTCAGCCGCGAGCTGTGCGGCGGAACGCACGTCTCTAGAACCGGTGAGATCGGGCTGATCAAGGTAATCTCCCAGGAGAGCGTCGCTGCTGGAACGCGTCGCATCCGCGCCGTCACGGGTGAGGGCACACTCGCCTGGGTACGCAAACGGGACCAACTCCTAGCCCTAGTTGAGAGCACGCTCGGCGACGACCCAATTGCTGGGCTGAGTCGCTTGCAAGAGGAGAAGAGATCGCTTGAAGATGAGCTTGCCGCGCTCACCGCAGCATCGCTAGTACAGATGCGCGATGATCTGCTCGCACGGAGAGAAGACATTGGAGGCACAAACGTCTTCGCCGAAAGAGTGGACGCTGATGGAGCACAACTAAAGGAGCTTGCCGATCTAGTGGAAGAGAAGGGGCGCCCGGCAGTGGTCTTACTCCTCGCACAAGCAGGCGGAAAGGGGATCGCTGTCTGCAAAGTAAGCGATGAACTGCAAGTGAACGCCGGAAAAATCGTGCGGACGCTCACTTCGGAATTCGGCGGCGGCGGCGGCGGAAACCGCGCCTTTGCTCAAGGAGGAGGTCTGCGTGCAGACTCACTCGACCAGGCCTTACAGAAAGGTACAGAGGCGATTCGCAGCGCGCTCGCGTAAGATAACACCAGCTCCTCGCTATTGGGTTGTGCGTAACCCGCCACGCAATGTCGCGTAGACACACTCGGCTTCGGAGTAGCTGCTTGGATCCACTAGAACAACACGCCTCCTCAAGACCATACTCGCGCAGAGGGCCTGTCTGAATGGAAAGATCAGAGCAGACAGGGCAGGGACGCAGAGGCCTGTCTGCTTCGTCGGCACAGACAGGCAGCAGAAATAGGGGAAGGCAACTGAGCGCAAAACTAGGGACGATAAGGTTTTGCCTTCGTAGTTGTTGGACAGCGAACGGGCGAGAGGAGGTGTTGGTCTTTCAACCAAGAGGCAGTCTCTCTCCTCTCCACAGTTGAATCATGGCTTCCGAAATTCGGTAGAACCGCATTGCGAGCACGCTCAATGGGTAGTTGCCTACTCCTGTCTGCCTCGTCGGCACAGGCAGGCGAAACAACGAAGAGCCATAACACCCTTAGGACCCCAGGAAGACAGCCGAGGATCGCTGATCGATTATCCGCCGAGGCGCACCGGCATGCACACGTAGAGGAAGCCCTCATCGAGCGGCGAGATGACGTCCCCTGTCGGCTCGATTAAGCCCGCCTTCTCCGATGACGCTAGCCACAGCACAATCTGTTCTGAATCCATCCGCTTAAGGACGTCGATCAGATATTCGGCCTTGAACGATATCTCGATCGCCTCCGACGGGACCCTTGCCAAACGCACACGCTCCTCTGCCTCACCCTTCTCTTTGGAAGAGGAGTTCATCCGCGCGGCGCTCTCATCATTCGCCACACGGAATGTCACTGCACCCGATTCCTCAGCAGCGGTAATCTCGATCCGCTGCAAGCTCGCCAACAGCGCCTGCCGGTTGAACGTAAGGTCGATTGTGTTGCCCTTAGGGATGACGCGATCGAAGTCGGGAAACTCCTCGGCAATAGTCTTGGCGATGAACGTCACTCCACCGGCGCGGAAGAATACCTGCCCGTCGCCACGGTAGATCTCCACACTGGCAGCGTTGATCTGAGAGAGAACGCGATCAAGGTCGCTCAATACACCCGCTTCGATCAGGAACTCACCTTCTTCGAGAATCTCATCCATGGGGAGGGTCTTCATTGCGAGACGATAGCCGTTGGTGGCGATCATCTTCATCTTACCTCCGCCGATCACGATATCCACTCCGGTCAGGCTGAGGCGTGTCGTCTCATTCACCTTAAGCGAGGCAAACGCCGTCTGTTCGAGGCCACGATGAAACTTCTGCACATCCATCTTGCCGATTGACTTTTCGGGAAGAGGCGCAATGTCCGGATAATCCTCGACCGGTAGCGTCGGTAGGTCGAACAAGGCCTCGCCGCAGCGGAGCTTGACCACCGTACCATCCCCCTCGTCCGTCTTCATTGTAATGCGGTCATCCTCGGGGAGGTGATTGGCAATCTGAGAGAGAATCCCTCCATTGAGGACCACCGCCTCATCCTCCCCCCTGTTCTCGATCGGAATCTGGCAATGGACTGCACGCTCTAAATCGGTGGCGTAAAGGCGGAGGCTGTCGCCGGCGATCTCCATCTTGAGTCCAGAGAGAATGGGCATGCTGCTGCGCGTGCCAAGTGCATAGCTGGCCAGCTTGACGCCAAAGACCAGCTCATCCTTCATGCTTACAAAGTCCATCGTTGTCCCCCTTTAGTGGCGTTCGTGATAACGACAATCATACACCATTGACGGCCGTTACCAAAGCCTACAGACCAAGAGTGCGAGTCACGCGGTTGGCTATCTCATCTATCGACCCTGTGGCATCGAGCAGATGCACCCTGGGATCACCGCACGTCAGATCCAAATATCCAGTGCGCACCCGCCGGTAGAACTCCAGATCCTCCTGTTCGATCCGATCACGCACTTTGCCCCTCCGCTTCAACGCCTCCTCCGCAGAGAGATCGAGGAGAAACGTCAGATCGGGCTGCCTGCCGGACGTGGCGATCTCGTTCAACCGCTCGATCAGGGCAAGATCAAGGCCGCGCCCGTAGCCCTGATAGGCAAGGCTCGACAGGCGATAGCGGCTCGACACAACAACATGCCCCGTGTTAAGCGCCGGTTCGATCACCTCCGCCGATAGCTGTGCACGACAGGTGATAAACAGTGCCAGCTCCGACAACGGGAGAAGCTCCGTGTGCTCGTTGGCAAGGATAACACGGCGCACCCCCTCCCCGAGCGCAGTCCCTCCAGGCTCACGAGTCGTCGTAACCGGGAACCCTATCTCCTGCAAGTGCTTGCCGAGAATCTCCACCTGTGTCGATTTCCCGGTGAAGTCCAGCCCTTCAAAGACGATTAACTTACCCTGTAGTTCGATCTTTCTCACCCCCGAAGAGTACGTGAATGAAGACTAGCGCAGCTCCTACACTAACGCAAACATCAGCAAAGTTATTGACAAACAGTCCTCTGATCTCCAGAAAATCGAGTACGTAACCGTACGCAATCCGATCGATCAAGTTTCCTATCGCGCCTCCAAGCAGAAGCCCCAAGCCCATCCCCATGAGAAGCCGTTGCCCATTGCGGCGCAGTATGGCAACAATGATCCCCGCCGAGACAGCAAGAGATACCGCCAGGAAAAGTGCACCGCTGCCGGGGAATATCCCGAGCGCACCCCCGACGTTGTGTACTCGTGTCAGGCGAATCGTTTGACCGATCAGAGGCCGTGACTCGTAGAGCACAAGGTGTCCACCTATCCACCACTTGAGAAGACGATCAATCCCGACGGCAGCGGCAGCGATGGCAAAGGAGGAAGACCTGTTCATGATGCACAGCCTACCCAGTCACCCTAGATCGGTCAAGTAATTGTGACGAATCATGAATCGCCGTGCAATCGACCTGACAGACTGTCATTTCACTTTCCTCTCGAGATTCTCTTTCCATCGATGAGCAGATATAGCGCTAGACAATGCTTTATATCCTTGGTG
>CAYQFN010000032.1:0-3483 GCA_964416685.1 uncultured Thermotogae bacterium
ATCGATGGATCCGGGAGGGTCATGGTGTAGGTAATCGTGTCCCCGGAGTTCACTGTGGAACCATCGGACGGGAACTGCGCCTTGACGATCTCTGCAAGCGCAGTGGTGAGGGGAACCTGCACTGGCCCAACGGCGTACTCGCGCCGGCCGGAGTCGTTCGTCCCGGCGGGGAGGGAATAAGCCTGCGCGTTGGCATCGTTGATCAACGCGCGCGATCCTGTCCTTCCTGCTCCGATATCCGTGGGAATAGTGACGTGATAGACGATGATTAAGTCACTGTCGGCATCGATCGTGTTGCTCCCCGAATGGGTAAACGAGAAGTTCATCTCGCCGGTCGATGAGCTATAGGAATAATCATAATCACTTGTGGTAAGCGTCGTACCGTTTAAGGAGACGGAATCAACGGTGGGATCGCGTAGCTGCAGCGGGACTACGTCGGTGATCTCCGGATCGTAGGCAATACCAGTGGAGTCCGCGTTGTGTACGGTGATCGTGTAGGTTACGTTTTCCCCCTGTGCTACAATCCCATCCGCATCGTCGCTTGTCTTGGAGAGGGATAGATCAGGCTCCTGAATCGTGGTGGAGACTTCGTTCGAATCGACCGTTATGCGCGTGGTCTCATCGTTGTTAACCGTGTTCCACGAGTAGCTCGCCCCGTTCCACAGAACGTCACCGCGATCGACGATCCCATTTGCGTTCACGTCTCCCGCGTTGGCTGATGAGAAAATCTGATCAAGCGTGCCGGTGATCGTTACCGTTACCGTGCTCCCGCTGGCAATATCGCCGATGTTGGACACGGACACGCTCGTCGTGCCGTTGGCGTTTTCAGAATAGCTAGGAGTGCCGGTGGAAGTTCCAGCAACCGTGCACGTCGCCCCGGTTACGGTGAGCCCGTCCGGGGTTAAATCAGAGAAGAGCATATCGTAGGCGGTTGTGCCGTCTGGAACTGTAATCGTGATTGTGTAGGTGAGCGGCTCTCCGATCTGGGCGTTCCCGCCAGTCTGAGCGCCGCTCGGCGCGGTGATCTGCGCGGATACCGTCTTGGTGTTGGCGGGGAGTGCTTCTGTATGATGTTGACAGGTGGCTTCAGGGAGATACCCGTAGTTTCCCGATCCCACGCTGCTACCATACGTCCGCTCCGGCCCCTCAGGCGAAGTGGGTGTGCCGGGAAGACAGGTGTAGGAATCGACGCGGGTGGCGTTATCTAAATACGATCCCGCGCCTACGCCAGAATCGACCGTCGCTCGATAGACGATCGTCAACAGTTCGTTCGGTTGAATGGCAGCGGCTGTCGTGTTCTCTAAGGTTATCGTAAGCGTGCCGGTGCTTGAATCCCAGCTGGTCGTGTAGTCAGTGCCGGAAGATAGGGTCCGCGAGCTGACGGTGACGCTCGTTACACTTGGTGCTGTTCCCCGCATTCCGACTGGGATCGTGTCCACGAACACCAGATCGTACGCCGGGCTCGTCCCCGTATTCCTGGCGGTGAACGTGTAGTCGATCGTGTCGTTCGCCTGCACCGCTGTACCAGTATGATCCGCTGCGTCACATGCTGGGCTTGATGTCTTTGTGTAGTTGGAGTCAGCGGCGATCCACGGCTCGATCACGGTTACGGTGTTCTGTTCCGTGATCTTCGCCCCGTAGGCAGAAGCTGTGTGATCGTAGGATATGCCGTTCCAGGTGAAGTCGGTGTAGGCGGTATTTGTGAGGGCCGTCGCTGGGCTCCACACATTCCCGGAATCGTCCGTCACCCGCGCGCGCACGGTGATCGTGACAGAGACATTGTCAGTGAAGCTCGGCGGCGAGCTGCTTCCCATGGTCCAGGTAAGGGTGTTTCCGTTCTGGGAGAAAGACGCGCTCACCGTAGAAGGAGTCTGAATTACCGACTGATCGACGAACTCTAGCCCACTTGGAAGCTCATCGGTGATCGACGTGTTCTCGTACGTCCCGCTCCCAAGGTAGTGGACTTGTATCTGGTAGGTGATCACGTTTCCGATCGTCGCCTGACCGGAGTTGCCGTCGGTGGCGATGCTCCCCGGTTCCGGGATATCCGTGATCGACTTGTCGAAGTCTACTCCCGCCGCCTGCCCGATGAGCTGGTCGTAGGAATGATGGCAGATGACGGCTCCCGCGGCATCGAGACACTCCCCGGTGGAAGTGACCGTGTTGGTCAGCCCTCCCACACCGCTGATTACGATGTCGTAGGAGAAGGTCGCTTCCGCTCCCGGATCAAGGGTGATCCCAGACCAAGCGACGGTGTTTGTCCCTGAGGACCAGGTTCCGCTGGGGGTGATGTTTGTCACACTCGTGTCGTCGTACCCGCTTCCAAATGCCGACTCCAGGGTCACGTTGCCAGCCGTCCCATCGCCGTTGTTCTTCAGGGTGATCGTCCAATGCACAGTGTCCCCGCTCATCCCAAGCGGGGGAGTGGCAACAACGGACACGATGTCCACGTCCGACTGGACCGGATCGACCGTAGTTGCAACCTGCGAGCAGGAGAGGGTGTTACCGCACAAGTCCTGATAACTGAGATCCAATAGGTTGTTATCGGTGGGGATCGTGCCCACATCCGGATTATTGGCGTCGTTTGCAAAACTGGAATCGCAGTAGTTTCCCGACGCTTTTGCGTGAAAGGTAATAGTGAGCGTCTCCCCAGGAGCGATGTAGGCGTTTCCATTCGTAATGTTTCCGCTGCTGGTCGAGTCCATCCATTCCAACACCGTACCGTTCGACGACAGCACCGGCTCCTCCTCGGCCGAGGTGAACGTGTGTCCAGAAGAATTCGAGCTCGTGATCTGCGCCCCGCCGTTCGATGAATCGTATACCCAGGCGTAGGTGCCGCTTGAAGTGGGGAGCGCATCACTGAGATGGAAGTGATAGGCGGTGTGGAAGGAATCGTTGTTCTTGATCTTAATTGTTACGTCCCCGCCGCAGGTGGAGAAGTTCTGCGGGGTGACGGTGATCGTAAGATCGGACGGGGCGGGCTGCGTCTTTAGATCGGCGGAGTCCGACTCCGATCCCTGATCAACGGAACAGCAGCCCCAGTTTGTGGTCGCTGTGTCCGTGGTCACGGAGGTGCAGCTGTTTACTGTCGTCGTAATCTCGATCGTTGACTCTTGTCCGATATCAAGTCCCTGGTCGGAATTATCCACGTGCCAGGTGAGAGGAGATCCGCTCGTCCCATCGCCGCTGTCGAACGCTAAGTTGACGTCGCTCTCCCCGGAGACCTGGGCCCATGACGAGTATGTGACATTGCTCGGCAGAATATCCTGTAACGAGATCTCCTTTGTCCGGTAGTCCCCGTCGTTTTCGATCTTCACCTTCCAAACAATGGTATCGCCTGATGCGGCGTTCACTGTGCCCTGTGTGTAGGCCGTTCCTGCAGTGAGGTTCTCTCCCCACACGGTGATCTTGACGTGGGGAGAAGCGCTAGCGATGTTGAGCCTACTGATGGGCGAGCTGGTGATAGGATCACCGCTGTTGGTG
>CAYQFN010000032.1:3583-14142 GCA_964416685.1 uncultured Thermotogae bacterium
AGCGATGTTGAGCCTACTGATGGGCGAGCTGGTGATAGGATCACCGCTGTTGGTGTGAGCGCAGGGAAGGTCGTAGGTTGCGATGGCATCCGAATACCTGTTTCCGCTAGCAAAGGTCGTAGCCGCGGTGCAATCAGCGATTTCGGCCTGAAATCGGATGGTGATGGTATCTCCGGAGCCGAGGACATTATTTCCATGGCCATCGGTTGTTGATAGCAAGCTCTCGAAGTCCCAACTGAGGATCTGACCGCTATAGCTGCTGTATTCTCCGGGAAACGCGGTCCAATTCGTTCCATTGTCCAGCGAGTACTCCGCTGTCCCGGCGATATAGGACAGCCCATCGGCGAGTGTCTCCTGCACCCAGGGGTGATATGCGACAGCCGGGCCGTAGTTTTTGGTGTTAATAGTGAACGTCACTGGGTCGCCGCAGTAATCCACAAGGCTAGGGGTCATCGTGTGGCTAATCACGACCACGTCGGAGGACGGGTACTGCAGTGTCATCGTGTCGGTCACCGGAAGGTCGGATTGACACTCTGTATCCTGCGAACAGCAACCCCAGGTGGCCGACCCGTCCACCGAAGAAGCATCACATCCGGTAAGTTCACCGGTTACGTAAAGGACCGATTTCTGCCCGGCCGGGATGCTATCGTAGTGCCAGGTGACACTGGTATCTCCGGAGCTTCCGGTGAAGCTCGTCGGCGCGACCTCGGACGAACCGTAAGAGCGGTAGACGAACGACCCGTTGAACGTGAGGCTCAAATCGGCATCATACGCTGCCCCATCACCGGTATTTAGTAGATATACCTTGAACTGCGGATAACCATTCACCGTGAAGTAGGATGATGGCTCAATATCGATCCGTAAGTGTCCGCTTGCGAGGTAATCTGCGTTACTGGAGGTGGATGAGCTTCCGCTGCGGCTGGTGATGCTGGCGTCATCTTGGTTGTGACAATTATCGTTGTACTCCACTGTAGCGGAGTAGGACGTATCCGTCGGCGAGCAGCACTTACGCAGGCTGATCTGGATCGTGCCCACGGAGGAGAGATCCCCCAAGTCCCAGGAGAGTTCGTTCCCATTTACAGTTGGTTCAAACGAGCTGATGGTCGTTCCAGCCTCATCGGTGAACCCGGAGAAGTCGGTAGACCCGGGGATGTAGGTGTAGTTTCCATGTGTATCGAAGGTAACGAGGGCGTCGTAGCCCTGAAAGTCTTCCCTGGAGATGTTAATCGTATAGGTGTAGGTGCCACACTTATCGATGATCTGCGGGCCGGAGAGGCTTAGCCCGAGGGACGATTCGCTGATTGAGACATCGACACCTTGATCATACGTTCCCTCGGACACGTCACAGGTTCCCACGGAGAATCCGGGCACGGTCAGGTGCGACCAATCGATGAACGATCCCTCCGATCCGTCCGAGGCGTGCAGCGTATAGGTGATTTTCAGTGTAGCGCCGGAGTTGGGCTTGGGCGCGGTTGTACCATCCAATCCTGAGAGATCGATCTCCAGGTAGCCAGAGGTGTTCGTTACGCTCACCGTGCTCATGTAGTTAGTGCCGTTGACGGTGACCGAGTCGAGCGAGACGTAGGTCTGAGCGTCGTTCATATCGTCGCGAAATAGGATTGTGTTCCACGTCTGCGGCGCCCATGTCCCAGTGTTGAACGTCACGCTCGTTGTGTACTGGATATCGGTGCAGTCCTCGGCGGAGTCGGCATCTATGTGTACGCCGTTTGAGTTGATGTTCGAGTAGGTGACGGTCTTATTATGATCAGTGATCGCTTCTTCGTAGTTATTGTTCACGTAGATCTCGAAGCTTCCGCTGTCGTTGATAGGGATGGTGCAACTGTTACAGTCGTTGATACTGGTTGGGGAGATGGAGAGCCGGTTGGTGTAGGTGTTCCCACCCGCGCACGGGTCGGTGGGGGCGTTCAGCTTGATCGTCTTAGACCAGTCATCGCCGTTGTTGAACGTTTGCGTCCACGTGATCTTGTCCCCGTCGTCCGTTCCACCAGCGGGATCAGCGACGGTGAAGCTCCCCCATCCGTTTGCGGTATCGCTTGCGTCCGGGTAGTCATCCACAATGGTCAACGTCTGGTTGTCCGGCCCCTCGTAGTGCACAGAAAGGGTGTAGGAAATGTTCGTCTCGCCGACATCGACCGCTCGCTGGCCAGTCTTGGTGATGGAGATCGACGGCTGTCCAGTTAGGCTGAACGAATCGAGAGTGACCGGGGGAAAGTACGCCTTGCCGCAGTCGTTCTCGTAGTAGGGGGTGAATAGGAGGGTGCCGCTTTCTGTTGGGGAACAGGCGCCACTGTTCAACGACAGATCGAAGCTGAATTGCACCTGCGTGTTTGCCGCGATATCGCCTACGGCGAACGCTCCTGTACCTGCATCGTACGTAGCGCCACTGACGTTTGTCACCTGGTAGTCGGAGGGAAGGCCGTCCATCGTCAGGGTGAATCCGTGCGCCGTTCCCACGCTGGGATCGGGGGTAGTGGGATTACCGTTGGTCACGGTTATGGTCACGGTGCTCCCGGAGCAATAATCGATCGTAACTGGATCAGGACTGACCGTGTACGAGATATCTGGCTCCTTGAGGGTGAGGGCGATCGACGCCGATGCATACCCGGTCAATTCACAGATCGGTGTCCCGCCTTGGTCGGTGCAGCTCCAGGCATACGTCACTTGGTTAACCAGATCCTCACACCCGATGACGGTGGCGGTAAGGTAGTACTTCTTCGCCGTGCCGTGGTCGATGGCTTCAGTGCTCCAGGTGTAAGGATCGGCAGCGGTGCCGCTACCGGTATAGGATACATCATTGGCGCTCTCGTCCTTGAGCGATATGAAGCTTAGGCCATCGCCTAGTACATCCTCGATCTCGACCCCATCAACCGCGTCCCCATCGCCGTTGTTCGTAAGCTGTACTACGAATACAACGCTCTGTCCACGCGCCGCGTGCGTAGTTGATCCAGCATCTAATTCCGTCTCTCCCGCACTCTCGTTGTAGACAAGTTTTGTGACTCCAAGAACAACTGGTTCAACATCGATCAAGCTCGAATATTCAGTGGGAACAGTGTTTCCTGCTGCGCCAGAATAGGGCGTCCATGTTACATCGGCACAGATCTCTTGATTGGTAAATGCGGAACAGCTCGGTCTAAAGGTGACTGTCGCGATCCATGATCCACTTGTCGTAATCTCTCCCGCATTCCAGGTAATGGTGTGATTGACCGCATTGTAGTTTCCTCCCTCGTCATCGGAGATGTAGTAGAAATCGCTGGGAAGGGTCGCGGTGACATCCGTGTCGTAGATCGACGCAGCGGAGTCGTTGTTGGTCACCGTGATCGTCGCCTGTGCCTGCTCGCAAGTGGAGACATAGGTCTTACCCGTCGGGTAAGTGATAGCGACTGTCACCGTGGGATCGGGTTGCTGCGCGTTGGCACTCCCCTGTGTGATGTAACTTCCCAATCGTGGTATCCAGTTTGTCGCGCTGTCCTGATCGTTTCCGTCCGGAATCAGAGCAAGGGAGTTTCCCTCAGAGGTCCCTGAGATATCTCCAGACCAGGTCAGCCCTGATGGAGGTGAGTCTCCCGAGCCACCAGCGTATTGGATGTAATCGATCCCCGCGCCAGTACTATCTTTAAGCAGGACTTCATCTCCGGTGTTGTCCCAGATGCCTGCGGTGAAACCGGCGTAGAGATCGGTAGAGGTATCCGTCCCAGCGCCCGTGTGCACCACCAGATATCCGCCGGCGGAGATCGAGCTTCCCGATGGGATGATGTAGGTATGGCCGTCTTGATCGGTGAGCTGCCAGCCGGAGAGATCGACGCTACTTCCACCGGTGTTGTACAGCTCCACCCACTCTCCGCTCGTCTCGTCCCCTACTGGATCGTAGACGACTTCGTTTATCACTACCTGCGCTGATACAGCAAGGGCCAGGGTAAATACGATCACCAATGCCAGGGATAGCTTCCTCACCATGGTAAGCCACCTTCCGTCTTTGCCTCGATCCGAATGAACGGGCCCACGTAGGAGTACTCATTATCGGGGAACCCATCATCGCCCAACCCTTGCAGGTTGATCCCCAGTACGACTGCCACATCACTGTTCAACCAACGCCTCATCTCGATCCCTCCGATCCAGTTCCACTTATTCGCGGTAAAATCGTGCCCAGCACCGAGGTAACCACCCGCCTCCCACGGGGTCTTCCCAAGTCGCCACAGTGCCTGCACCCGTTCCAGGTCCACCAAGGTGGCTGTGCTCCCGGAAGGATCAACGTGCGTTGCCGTGCGCAGTGCCCACTTTGCCGACAGTTCCAACCCGTCCCACGGGTGCCAAATCCCGTCGACCGAACCAGCGAGAGAGAGGTGTCCGGCCTTTTCATCTATCTGGCTCTGGCCGAGGAGGCACAGGTTGGGTGTAGCCAACGGTCGATAGGCGTAGTCAACCCGTCCGGTGACGCTGCTTCCGGCAACGCAGATGTGGCCCCAGGCGTCCCAGTCTCGCGGAGAACGCAAGATAGCCTTAAGCTCGATGCTCTTCAGGCTCGGCTCTTCACTTCCAAAACTCGATGAGAGCAACAGCACGTCGCGCGGATCGGAGAACGTCTTCTCCAGAGAGATCGACACGTCGTAGGTGTCCGTACCCGGGTCCGGATGCACCGCTGAGAAGCTCGTTGTAATGGTTACTGAATCAGCAATTGTGAACTTGGAATCGATCCCCCATTTCATAGAAGTAGAGATTGCACCTGAGTCATCGGTGTAACTCTGAGAGGCATTGATCGAGAACCCCATCCCCAGATCGAGGGCGAGGCCGTAGTCGACCGTGCTGCGATCAGCGGACGGATCGAGGGTCTCGCTGAACTCGCCGGAGAGCGCACCCCGGTCGAAATCCAGGCCGAAGCTCGCCCAATCACCACCCACCTCGCGCTTTCCCCACACCTTGCTACGTGCACCAAGGAGCGTCATCTTGTACGAGCTGCAAAGGACCAGAACAGGATCACCCGCTTGATCCCAATCGAGCCCGAGCGTCCCCTTTCCCGGCCCGATCGGGTACGTCCCAGCGATGCTCCCGCTCCAAGAATCTGCAATGAAGTCAGCGCCGATCTTCTCCGTGTGCTGGAAGGAACCGAATTCACCCTTGCCCGTAAAGGAGAGCGTATTTCCCTGCCCAGCAAGGGAGTTATCGGCCGGTGCCGCGGCGTCTGGCTTGAGGAAGTCCGCCCCTACGTAGCGATACGCTCCATCGACGTGCCAGATAGGCAGAAACGCGATCCCCGCGTCGATCCCAATCGCGATGTCATCACTTGAGGGAAGACCGTTGCTGGCAAAACGAGCGGTGAGCGTCTCCGTATCACCCTTGTAGGTAAGGCCTGTATCAAACAGAGAGAACGGATCGAGTACTCCCGCTGTCCCTTGGAAGATGAACCCCGCATCCCACTCAATCGTCCCTACACTCTGCTCTATTCTTCCACCGACTACGGGGAAGCGCGGAGTGACCTCGGTGGTGCGGTAGGTCACGTGGATCACTTGGTTGTTTCCGCTGCTGTCGGTCGGGCACCAGATCGCCGTCAGCATCAGCTTGCCGTTGTTGTAATCAATCGCATAATCGACCCCGGATATAAGTTCATCGGTAAATACGACCGCGTTCGTCGCCGGATCGCGGTGCTCGATCGTCACCGTTTCCGACCCGGGTTCCAGCGGGGCGTGTGAGAGCGTGTACGGCCCGAGGATGCAGCCGGTGATCGAGAAGTCTTCCTGAGCGAACGCCCGCGATTCCACCTCATAGGTTACAATGATGTAATTGGAATTACCGGCATCATCATGCGCGGGAATCGCATCTGCAAACATGATCTCGGCACGTGCGTAATCGATCCAATAGTCCGAGGCTCGATCTTCTTTTGTGATCTTTGTCACTTTACCATCGGAGTCACGCGTCTCGATCCACACCCGCTCCGATCCGTCCTTGATCGGCGCTTCGGAAAGCCGGTACGGCCCGCACACGTCCGCTCCGGGGAGCTCATCCTTAGCCCACGCCTGTGAGGTCTCTGCCGCGAACAGGTCAAACGAGATTCCGCCCGGGTTCCCGAAGTGAACCTGCGCCCCAGTGAACCGGCGGGAGAAGGAGTACAGAATTGGGTCGGAGAGATCAACATCGTAATCACCGAGCAGGGCAAACGTCCCATCTGCGGCATCGAGTCGAGCGAATCCACGCCATGAGGAATTGGCCGTTCGCCCCAGGCGCGCATCGTCGTTCCAGACGTGCGAGTAACGGGGCGCGTCGTCCGGTCCAAGGATGGGACGAGAAGAATCGACAGCGAAGGTGAGCATGCTGGAGTCCCCTACCCTACCCTGTCCCCACAGGGCGGCGTGTCCCTTCAACCAGTAAGAACTGGAGTAGAAGGGTAAGCTCGATGTCTGCACCATGGGAAGATGATCCTGCCAATCTCCGGATGTCGACCAAGGGATCCCGACGCTCATCTCACCGACGCCGGCGAAGATCCAATCGCGCGCCGGTGGGTGGAAAGAGATCTCCTTACTTCCGGTGATATCGCCGCTGCTGGCGATGAGATTGACTACGCCTGGGGTGAGGACAGGGCCAATCTTTACCGTCACCCCCTCCGGGCCAATCAACCCCTGCCAGCCGGGCATGTAGGGATTGGCATCCGCGGAAGCGATCTTCGCACCCGCCACATTGAGGGTGATGAATGCCCCCGCCATCGCCGGGTTACCGAGGCTATCGCGCACTTGGATGCTAACGGGAAGGAGGCTCGCCCCATCGGCGATCGCCGCATCACTGTTGTAGGAGAAGCTGATCCGCGCCGGATGTCCAGAGAGATATACGGTACGCGTCACATCGAACACGCCCGCCTTCGGGTTCTTGCCCCTTATCTCCAGCGAGTTCTCCCCCGCAACCAGCGGGACGGAGACGTAGACATAGCGCGCCCGTCGTGACTTCACCGAGTACATCCGTGTACCGATCTGGGAGCGTGGAACGAGGTTGTTATTCACGTATAGGTCAACGATGTCTGATAGCTCGGTCTCGATCATCACTGACACCTTGTCCCGCTGCACAAAGACGGTCCCCTCGATCGGGAAGATGATCTCCTCACCGCTCGTCGTTGCCGGAAAGTCGGGGACAATCATCTCTGGTTTCTGCCCTTCTTGCGACGTACTCGCCTCGGTTCGCCCTGAAGTGTAGCAGCATGCAACCGGGAAGTCGGCGCGCAGGATCGGTCCACCTGAGACACCATGCACGGGCACGGATGTCGCCTTCGCCTGGCAGCCGCTTGGGAGGCTTCCATCGTCGAGGCGGACGAGGTGAAGCCCAGGACGAATGCCCACAAGATGATACAGCCCGTATTTGTCGGTGATGGCGAACGATCCATCCTCCAGCACCACCCGCGCTTCGGAGATCCCAGGCTCACCAGCATCCTGATAGTCATTGTTGTTGCGATCGTCGAATACTCGTCCGATGAGGACTGTGCGCTCGCCAAGGAAACCGCCTCCGATGTAAATCGTCGCTGTTGCTGGCCCGTCCGCGGCGTACAGGATGTATGGATCGTGCGTCTCCGGATCCGCCGTGTGGTAGTAGCCGTCCACGTACGCCTCGTTGATCGCTATAGCTCCGGCGTCGATCCCGATCGCGGCGTGGTAGGCGATCGTTCGCGCGCTTGCCGCGGAGATGGAATCAACGTGCCACACGAGCGTGCGCCCATCGCTAGAGATCGTTGGGTCGCTATACGAGACTCCATCCAAGATCGTCGTTCCATCAACGTAGCGCAATCCAGGCGGGAGAACGTCGGTTACTGTCAAGTCCTGTGCGGGAAGATCGGGATGGTGATTGCGCAAGGTGAGGGTGTAGGTGACGACGTCACCGTACTCGACGCGATCGCGATCGACGCTCTTTTCGATGCGCAGAAAGCTCTGTACCCCAACGATCGTCGCCACTCTGTTTGACACCTGGAACAGGTGCCTGGTCGTGCCTCCTGGTAGCGTGACATCACCGATCGCCGAGAAGAAATTGCGCACCATTGGAACGGGAAGTTTGTGTTCGAGGTCCGTCTCCTCGATCACGACACGCGCCTTGACAACAAGTATTCCCTTGAACCCTGGTGGAACGACCCCGCCGGGAGAGGTGACGTCCCAAGTGACCGAGTGGTCCGTCTGGCTGTAACTGGCGGAAACAGTAATCGAACCAGCACCGTTTTCGTTATTGATCACACCGTTGGTGATGAACAGCGGTTGCTGCAGGCCGTGATCGAGGCGATCGGTAATCTGCGCGTTATCGATCGGATATTGCGATGCGTTCTCGAAGGTCATGGTGTAGGTGAGGAGATCACCGTAACGAGCGGTGTCTCGATCGACCTGTTTGTGCAGGCGCCAGTAACCGCGGATCTCGTCGATCCGATCGGTCGTCAAGTCGTAAAGAGAGGGATCAACGGCACCGGCGATGCGGATGACTGCATTCCAGTGATCACCGCTATTATCTCCCAGTTCTGCGTTGAGCGGCACATGCACATTGACCATGATGTTAACATCTTGTCCTGGTAGGACTGTCCCTACATCGGGTATTCCATCACCGTTTGTGTCGGAGAGCGGTCCGCCGCCGTAGTAGGAGAAGGTGACCACGTAGCCAGCCGGGAGATTGGAGGAGGGATCAATGGAGACATTGATCGGCTGGGCGATGTTCCCCACGTTGCGGATCGTGTTGACAAAGTCGGCCGTCTCGCCTACATAGATGTAGGGAGTGGCGGTGAGATCGTCGGTGCGGGTCATGGCAAGGCCGGAGTCTGAGGTATAAGTATCGCCCGGAGCGTCTCCCAATGGATACGTCCACGGTCCGATCACCGGGTCAGGATCGAGGATGAACACGCTCCCGCTTGCCTTCACTGTGCGGACATTGCCGCCGCCGCTATCGTAGGCCGCACCTGCTTCATTAATCAGCAATCCGGCCGGTGATTTCGCTCGCATCTTGTAGGTGAGCGAGAACTCCTGCCCTGGGTCCATGTCCGGGAATAGATAACCTATTGCGTTCACTGTATCAGGGTTGCTCGGCTCGGTTGCTGTCCACGTTGCGCCGCCATCCGTCGACCAAACAGGGGTACCAACTGGCACCCCTGATAGGCTCCCTGCCACATAACGGTTTCCATCAGCATAGGCTGGGATATCATCTCCAACCGCAATGCCGGTTACCGGGGCTCCGTCAACGGGTCTTGTTACCCCGTGCGCAGTGAGCGCGCCGATGTTCTTTCCCACGATGTGCCAGGTGACGACACCTCCCCAAGCAACCTGGCCCGGAGTTGCCGACTTGGTGAGTCGAATTGCGGCCGCCTCTGTGACCACGGCCTCGTGGACGTTCCCGATGTCCGATTTCGTCGGATCGGAGATCGACCTTCCTTCCAGGTCAACGAAGACAGAATCACCAGCGTGAGTAGAGGCAGGAACGTCGTATACGACAAGAAGCGGAAGCGACTCCCCCATTCCCAAGAGCGGGGTTTGGGTAAGCGTTGGCTCACCCGGGTCGGGGAGCCCGTTTCCGTTCTTGTCCCACACAATGTGCATGCCACCCGGAGCGAAGGTGTGCGTGCCGATGACTGTAGTTAAGTTGTAGCGATCGTCGGCGTTTCCGGTATTGGTTAGCAGGTAGGGGAAGGAGGCAGTTGCGCCGGGAGGTAGATCCTGGATCATTCCCGGCGAAGTTTCGCTTCCGTCAGGTGTGATCGAGATCCCGTACACCGGAAGGACGTACACCTCTGCCTCGTTGGAGACGACGCGGTAGCGCCGCCCCTCAAAGTAGTAGGTTGCCGCGGCGGAGTTTACGATCCGTGTACCCGCCGGTGGAACCTGAGCGAGCAAGACAACAGGGAACAGGCCAACCGCGAGGATGGCAAGCAACAGGCTCACAACGCAAACCGCTCTTCTGGTCATGTTAAGTTATGGGTGGAAAAGGGATGACCCTTCTCCACCCGCTAATGTATTCATCAATTGTTGATCGTGACCTGGAACTCCACCGTGCCCGAGGCACCGGAGGCCAAGGCATCGTTAGCATCGACAGTGTTATCGTCGTTGAGGTCGAGCCCCCAACGCAGGTTGGTGATCCCTGAAGCAATTGGTGGGCTCGTTGACCACGTGGACCATGTTGTTCCTCCGTCAGTGGAATAAGAATAGAGGAGATGCCCGGCTGGGATCGTCCCTCCAGTTGAACCTGAGACGTACGACGTGTACGCCGGGATCGCGTCGTAGATGACCACATTCGTGATCGGCGCGCTCCCGAGGTTCTTGTAGCTCGTGGTGTAGGTAAGAGTAGTCCCCGGCTCCTGGTCGCCGGTGGGAAAGACCGACTTTTCAAGCTTGAGGAGGCCCTGCACAACGCGGGTTACATCCTGTGCCGTGTCCGTCGCCCCATGAGTTGCACCGGTAGTGGTGATCGTCGCCACATCGAGCTGATCCACCGCGGCATCGGAGGGGATGAACGCAGTTACATTTATCGCCACACATGTTCCCGAAGCAAGGTTTGGAATATCAGGGTTGCCGTCGCTATTTGTATCGGCAATCGGATCGCCG
>CAYQFN010000033.1:0-13841 GCA_964416685.1 uncultured Thermotogae bacterium
CATGGCACAGCGCTTCGCTGAGGGGAGTGTCAAGCCTGGTCAGATGAGAGCAGGGTGGCCGTTCGCTCGCTTCCAGGCAGCACGGGGTGGAAAGCCAGAATTCGATAAGCTCGGAAGCGGCAAGCTTCTCGACACGCTGCAGAAGGTCGTCGATATCCTCGAAGTGAAACTGCACTACGTGCAGCAGTAGGCAGCAACGCTAGAACAGATCGGCGATCCACCGCGCTTATGCGCGGTGGATCGCCCTCGTTTTGCAGATCTATTCTCCGGCCTCAGCGCACATATCCGGGTGGCAACAGAGCTCTATTTCGAGAATAACACTGATGGTACGGTCAGCGAACGCCGTACTCTCCGTAGCACCAGGAGCGTTCAGGCCCCTCTCCGCTTCGTCGATACGCTTCTTCGCCTGTTCATCGGTGAGGGTGGAGATAATGCGATAGGCAGGGAGCACCGGGCAGTTGTCGCATGATCCACGCAATATGGTCAGTCCGAAGAACGGCCTATCACCGGGTATGTAGACCAGTTTCGCCGAGGCATCCGTACCGTTATAGAAGCGCCATCTGCGGGTTCCGGTCTCGTTGCCGCTATAACGACCTCCGAAGATCCCCCCAGCGACAGTTAAGTTGAACTCGGTGAGCAACTTGTCGAAATCCGCGTACTCGCCCATATCGATCCCTTTCAAGGAGATGTCCAAGAGCACCGAGCAGATCGTCGCCTGTCCGCTACTGGCACCGACTAGGTTAAAAATGGGGACCAGAGCGTTTACTAAATTGTAGACACCGCTGGAATCGTTGATCGAACCTTCAGCGTGCTGTATCTGACTGAATTTGTCTTCACTGACAAGATCATCCGGGAATGGGCAACGGGTGGTGAAACTCTTGGAGACATGACCACACGGGCTCTTTATGTCGACCTTTATATCGAAATCGGGACGCTGCTCTTCCATATCGGGATCCGCCTCATATCGGTGGTCCACCGTCACCTGCCCCGTGTCGAAATCGCGGACGACATCGTATTTTTCCGACACGGTCCCATCGCCCCAGTCCACCTTGACCTCGAGCTCCTCGCAGGGGACGCAATGGCCCCTTTTCTCGGGCGAGTCCGGCTTCAGCGACACCTGTGCCGTCACGGAACCGTCTTCCTCCCGCTTCAACCGCAGGCAGATGCAGTCATCGCTCATCTTGAAGGGCGGCTTCACCGTAAACGGATCAGCGAGGAATTCATAAGTGCAACAGTTGTCTGCCAAGACGCTGAACCACGGTTTGACCACATACGGCGATACGCAGGCAGCGATGGTCGAGTATGTCTTGGTGATCGGGAATGAATCGAAACCCTGTAGGGAACGCATGTCGTTGTGGTCCTGGTAGAGGACCCTACATATGTTGCTGCCTTCGGGCCAGTCGAGGTCGTAGGTCACACGAACCGGCGAGCAGCCGCTGTTGGGTTCGATCGTCTCCTTCACCTGCGCGTTGACTTTCGGACAGGCCAGAACCTGGAACGTCTTCTCGCAGACACAGACCTGTCCATTGAATCGTCCTATCGTCGCTCGAACCGTATGGCTTCCGGGCGTGAGCCAGTTTGCCGATACCGTCTTTGTAAGCTGCCCATCGCCGGAATATAGGGTCTTATCATCGAGCATGATGGAGGTGATCCCGATCTTGGGAGTCTCTGTTGCACTGGGAGGGTTGGGCATAAGCCCGGGATCCCAAAGGACACCTCCCGTGTTGGTCAATGGGACCGTCGTTAGATCTACTCCTTCGAATTCCTTCGTCGGCTCGCAATATGAGACACGAAACCGCACGCTCTGGGACTCGTAGACTGTGTCAGTCTCCACGTACTCCTCCGTGGGAGAGCAGCACATGAGCGCCTCCATCGTGATTGAGCAGCAGGGGCAAGTTCCGGGCTCTTGTTCACTCGGTGTTAGGCACACGTCCCCAAGGTCGTAGCTTTCAAGGCCCATGATGGAGAACTTGCTGAACTCGGTGATATCCTTCTCCTCATACCCTGAGGCGAACAGGCTGAACCCCGCATCGGTCTTTGCCAGCTGAAATGGCAGGCTGGGTAGCGGGCCTCCATCTTCGCACCTGGTCAGGCGACCGGCAATCGTCGTGGTCGGAGACAGCGCCAGCTTGAACTTCCCCTCTTCATCGGTCGTTCCGGGGACTGCCCCGGCGGGTGCCTCCGCTGGTGGAGGAAACAGAGGAAACGGGATCGTGATCCCGGGCGTGGGAGGGGTCTCCCCTCGCGGAGGGGCCTCTCCACCTGAGCCGGCGTGTCCAGTGAGGTAGACGGTCGTCGTCTTCTCCTGCACCGGGGATCCGCCCTGCGCGGTGATGGTGAAGCTTCCTGTGTAGTCACCGGTCGCAGTCGGAGTGAATGTGACGCCGAAGGTGATCGATTGCCCGGGAGCGAGGGTGAATGAACCGGTCGGTGCATCCTGAAGCCCGAACGGCGGACTTGGCGGATAGATCGTCACCGTCGCCGATGTCTCGCTCGCCTCTAGGATCTTGAACGTGTAACTAGCGGTCCCGGTCTGCCCGACAGGGACGCCTCCGAAATTGATGGTATCGGTTTCCTGCGCTATGCCGATCCCGCAGATAACGACCAGCAACAGCCCCAATGCCAACACTCCGATATACCTCTTCCAAGCCGCCATGGCGACCACCTCCTATCGGAATTGGTATCTTCAAATGCAGAGAGTGCAGCATATCAAATGGGCATCATTACCGTTGTTCCATCATATACCGCTGCTGGGGGCGCGTCAAGGCCATGGTCTCGCTACGGCCGCTGGCTCCATCCAGCCTTGCCATATCACCGTGTGATTGTCATCATAGAGGCGGGTTAACGCTCGACGAGGAGGGGGAAGGATGAGCACGTTGTTCTTGTTGTTGGTCCTTGTATGGATCACGCTCACGCAGAGCGTGGATCTTCTCACTCTCTCGATCGGAGTTGTCGGAGCGGCAGGGATAACGCTCCTGCAACACCACCTCTTTCCATCGATCCACGTGCCGTCGCTAGCAAGGATGCTGAGCCGTGTTCACCTTGTCCTCTTCTTCGTTGCAGTGCTGTCCTGGCGATTCATCTCTTCGACTCTGTATACGTGTTGGCTGATCGTCTCCGGCAGAGAGGAGGGACGAATCGTCGCCTTGCCAGTGAGCATTGAGGATCCTATTGGGCAATTCATCCTCTTAAACTCGATTACCTTCACTCCATCAACCATCTCTCTGCTGCTGGAGGAAGACACTCTGTACGTGCATTGGCTGCGCGCGCGGGGGCGGAAGGGAGATTGGGGGACGATCAAGGAGTCTGTTGAACAGAGGCTCCTGCAAATCTTTACCAGGAGCGAAGAATGATCATTGCTGAGGGTCTCCTGTTGCTATCGCTTCTCGCGGTCGTGTACCGCCTAATCCGTGGCCCACACCCTTGGGATCGCTTACTGGCGTACAACGCCGCGAGCAATCGGATATTCGTGTTGCTGGCCCTCATCGCCGTCATCAATGATCGCGATTCCTACCTCGATGCGACAATTGTTTATGCTGCACTGAGCTTCCTCGGAGTGATCATCCTCGCGCGGTTCATGGAGCGGGGAGGGGAACATCGATGATCAGCGATGTATTGATTGGCCTTGGCTTGCTGTTCGTTGTAATAGGCACAATCGGTATCCTCCGCTTCCGCGATGTCTACTCTCGTCTGCAGGCAAGCGGGGTATCGGATAACGCAGGGCTCAGTCTGATCCTGATTGGGCTGATCGTCAGAAATGGCTTCTCAGGCGATGACCTAAAGCTGGCACTCTTGCTTTTCCTCCTACTTCTAACAAATCCGGTTATTACCCACAGCATCGCCAAGAGCGCGTTTGTTAGACGACACGGTGCGGGAGATGATGCAAAATGACTGTGCGTACGGTTCTTCTCCTTCTTCTGCCGGCGCTTGCAATCTTCTCCCTCTCACAGCGGCGTCGCTTGACAGCGGTGATGGGAATGGGATTGTTCAGCCTTGTCCTTGCTGCCACGTACTTGTTCTACAATGCCCCGGATGTGGCGATAACCGAAACGGCGATCGGCGCTGCCTTGGTCACCTTTATCTACGTCCTCGCCATCCGCAAGACCGGCCGACTGGTCGTCGTCTGCGATGAGGCACCAAGGCTGGTCTCCTACGAGGGTGGGGGAATCGTTGGTCTGGAGCAGGAGATTCTGTCAGGGTTTGCCCGCGAACTCGGCCTCGACCTTGTTGTACGCATTGTCCCTTGTGATGATGTGAGCGCTGCTCTCAAGCGCGGGGAAGCGGACATCGGCGGCGGCGGGATCATCAGGGAGGTGTGTGATCAATCCGGGTTGATGACGGTGGGATTCCTCCCCTCCGCCCTGTACCGCGTCTCCGGTGGGATAGTGAAAGATGCTAAGCACCTCAGGGAGAATGAGGAGTACTTCGAGGACACGCTGGAGGCGATCCGCGAGCAAAGGCCGCTATCCATGACGCTCGATCTCGCTCGCTTCCTTGCCGCCTCGCGGCTCAACCTTTCTAACTATGATGTAGAGCGTATTGAGGGCGAATTCTCATACTGCTTTCTTGTTTCCCAGGATCAACCGGAGCTTCTCATTCAGTTGAATGCATACTTAGAGCGGCTCACGGAGAGCGGGGAGATGGAACGGCTGATCGAGAGGTACATGTCATGAAAAGCACCACAATAGGGATCCTTGCCATCTTGCTCGTGTCGGGCTTCTGCGCGCTTCTCCTTTTGACAGCGGACTATCACGGAGCACGTGGAAGTGCTGATAATCCGTACCTTGCTGCAGGTGCATCGGAGACCGGCGCGGTGAACCTGGTGAGCGGAATCTATCTCAACTACCGCTTGTACGATTCTCTGTTTGAGCTTCTGGTCTTCTCCATGGCTGTACTCGGTGTGCGCTTCTATCTGAACGCGCCTGAGAGCAAGAGACCGACCGTGGTGAGGGTGGCGGAGTCACCGGTAGTGCGGATAGCTGCCGATCTGCTATTTGGCCCGATAATCATGATCGGATTGTACCTGATCGTCTTTGGGCACCTGTCTCCCGGGGGAGGTTTCAGCGGAGGGGCAGTTGGGGGGACCGGTCTCCTCCTGTGCGCGGCCGCGTTAGGAGCAGAGGTGGTGGCACGGAGGTTTCACGAGCAGACCATCGAGCAGATCGAGTGGGGGATTCTGCTCATGATACTTGTATTTGCGATCGTCCCTGTCTTCTTCGGGCGCACACCACTGACCGATCTCCTTCCGCTGGGTCAGGCAGGCGCTCTGCTCAGTGGGGGAACGATCCCGATCTACAACGTGCTGATCGGGATCAAGGTATTCATCGGCACCTGGGTCATAATCTACTCGTTTATCCGCCACCGGGGGGAGATCTGATGGGTGCGGTAAATGGTGTCACGATCGCCGTTATTCTGTTTGGGATAGGGATATTCGCGCTCATCATTCGTCGCGATCTGGTGATCAAACTCCTCGCGCTCGGATTGATCGACAGCAGCAGTGTCCTCTTTCTCGTCTCGCTCAATGCGAAAACCGATGGAGTAGCTCCCATCGTGCACGGACCGGGGGCTAATTACGTTGATCCCCTTCCACAGGCGCTTGTCATCTCCGCAATCGTGATCAATTTCGCTCTTCTAGCGCTTGCGCTTGTCTTTGTGATGCTCCTCGTTGAGCGCTACCACACCACAGACTCGGTTCGTATTGCTGCCGAAATCGAGAAGGAGAAGAGGTCATGATCATCGTCTTCCTCCCTCTCGGCCACTTTCTCATTGGCGTGCTGAGCCTTCTCTGGCAGCGCGGAGCACGTCGACTCTTGCCGTTTGCACTTGTGGTTGACGCGGCCCTCATCGGATCGCTGTGGTCTCGCATGAGCGGTGGAGGGGCGATCTCCATCGTCCTCGGAGGCTGGGGACGGGATCTCGGGATTGAGCTTTCCGCCGACAGGGTTAGCCTTGCATTCTGCGTGCTAGCCCTCACTCTCGCTATTGCGGTAACCGCCTACCTATGGAAAGAACGATTACGCCCTTACTTCTACGCCCTCCTTCACTTTCTCCTTGCATCCGTGTTTGCTCTCGTATTCACCAGGGACCTGTTCAACATCTACGTTATCCTCGAGCTGTTGACACTTGTCAGCTTCCTCCTTGTCGGCTACGAAAAGAAGCCTCAGCAGATCTGGGCAAGCTTAAACTATCTGATCCTAGCTTCTCTTGGGATGGCAATGTACCTATTCGGGGTAGGAATCATCTACTACCACGCAGGAACACTCAATCTCACGCTCCTCGCCGAGCGGATTGCTGGGATGCAGGATCAGATGTGGCTGATTACCGCTTCTACGCTCCTCGTTGTCGGAGTCTCAATCAAGGCAGGAGTGTTCGTCTTCTCATTGTGGCTTCCTGCTGCGCACGCCAGCGCCTCGCCTGCGGTTTCGGCTCTCCTCTCCGGGCTGGTAATCAAGATGGGCGTTGTCGTCCTGTTCCGACTATCGACGGTTCTCGATATTTCTCTTCCCCTGATTGTCACGGGAGCCTTGACCGGAATTGTTGGCGCGGTGTATGCAATGTTCACCTACGAGCTAAAGCGGATGCTGGCGTTTAGCACCCTCTCACAAGTTGGCTATCTGCTTATAGGAATTGGCATCGGCACACCGCTGGCGATAGCTGGAAGCCTCACCTACGCTGTCGCTCATGGTTTGTTCAAGGGGCTGTTGTTCCTCGCTGCGGGGCAGGTCGTGCAAACGACCGGAAGCGCGTTTATTCCGCAGCAGATCGCTTTGAGGGACAGAATCCCCCGTGCGACTCGCATCGCTCTCCTTGTTGGTACACTGGCGATTGCTGGCTTTCCTCCACTGGCCGGGTTCTGTGCCAAGGGGCTCCTCAGTGCTTCAACACATTCGCTGCCTCTGCACCTGCTTCTCGTCTTCATATCCCTGGGGACAGTGATCGCATTCTCCAAGCTGATTCCGCTTCTCAATCCACGCCATGGGGGACCGGATGAGGGAGCAAAGGCTGTTTCGTACGGCATCCTTGCAATTCCGATAATTGCATTCCTCCCGCTGTCATTTCTGCTTGTCCCTCGGATTGCGGTACTCTCCTGGCTTGGCCCCATTCAAGCCGGCGAGAGCGTAGCTGTTATCGGTGCGGGGTTCCTTGTGTATCTCGTTCTTCGCGGGCACCCCCTGCGCCTGTCTCAGCGGATATTCCGTCTTGAAGAGGCGATTCTCATGATCCTCTCCATGTTCTTCGTCATCTTCTTATTGCTTGCCGTTTTCTAGGTGTAGATGCGGGCAGTTCTTGCGTATCATTGTCACATGAAAAACGAAGAGCTTCGTTCCTATCGTGCTTTCCTTCTTGATGTCGATGGTGTCCTCTTGCGTGGCGGTGACGTTATCCCCGGGGCAATTGCCGGGGTAACAAGACTGCAACAGAGGCAAAAGGTCCTACTGCTATCGAATAACTCAACGCGCAGCCGGGAGCAGGTGGCACACCGTCTTCAGAACGCGGGCTTTCCGATTGAGAAGGGCGATATCGTCACCAGCGCGTTCATCGCCTCCCAGTACCTGCGCGAGCACTACGGGCCAGTACGCGTGTGGACACTGGGGGAGGAGGGCTTGGACTTGGAGCTGCTGGCGGCCGGACACGAGCTTGTACCTCCAGGTGAGGCAGATTGGGTCGTCGCTGGGATGGATCGCAATCTCAACTATGCGCGCCTGGCACAGGGATTGCGGGCCCTCTTGGCGGGAGCAAGGCTCCTCGCGACAAACGAAGATGCGACGTTTCCCACTCCGGAGGGACCGCAGCCCGGTGCAGGAGCGGTGATCGGAGCGTTCAAGGGGATGGGGTTCTCTCCTCATGCTGTGGTCGGCAAGCCATCAAAGATCGCGTTTCAAATAGCGCTTGAGAGGGCTGAATGCAAGCCGGAAGAAGCGTTGATGATCGGCGATCGCCTGGAGACAGACATCCTTGGAGCGCTTGAGGCAGGAGTCGACAGCGCCCTAGTTCTCACTGGGGTTACGACTGATGAGATGGTCAATATAGATGCGCCTGCCTCGCGCTTTGTGGCTGATTCTATCCTTGACCTTGCCGAGGGAAGGTTCAAAACGCTACACTGATTTGCCCTATTGGTGAGAGTGCATCGCGTCTCATAGCTAGAGAAAGCGTAGAGCCAGGCTTGAACGTAGCCTCAGGCCGGGCCCCGTTGTCTTACGCCACATAAGTGTGACGCGTCCCTACCAGTTAACCTGCCACCCGATCGTTATCTGCCAAATGGGTTCGGTCACTCGGAAGTTGAACCCGGACGAGAAACGAACGGCATCTCTAAGAACCTGCGTGGCACTGATCGATGTCATCCCTCAATCGGATAGGGTCGTGCCTGTGCACTGGAAGTAGGTGCGAATGTTCCAACTGCCTGGCGACGCGCAACAAGATTCGGTCGGCCCCGAGAGACGGAAGCGCTAAACGAATCAGTCCCGGTTTCCCTCAATCGGCACTCTGCGCAAGTTCCGCTCTACGCACCCTCGTACCAAGAGTTACACTTCGGACATCGCAATCGCCTGTGATTGTGCCGAATACGAAACAGGATTCTTCTCTGCCGATATTCGGTTCCCTGTAGATATAGTCGCCTATCACAAAGCCGTAGTAAAATAACGATTTGGACATGGCTTGACCTCCATTGTGTCTATTAACCGGCCTTTATACCGGCTGAAGGTAGGCCGTGTCCACTTTCTTGCTCCCAGGTAGGCAGATTCCGGATGAACCTTCATTTGCTCTTCATCGTCCTGAAAGGATGAGCGTTCAGCAAGGTTGCTTCCCCCTCGCGACGTGCAATCTCTTGGCCTTGACAGGTGTGGAAAAATGTGCTAGGGTGGTGCATCTCTAAGAAGAAGAGGTGGTAACGATGCAAGCATGCCATATCGCAAAAATGTATCCTCGACGTAGCCTTCAGGTTTGTTGCGTCAATAATCCCTTCTTCTCTGGGCATAATCCTAACGCCTCGTTCTGAGGCGCAAACTCCTACTTACTGTTCGCTTGCCGTCAAGGCCATTGAACGACCTTGTGGCATGGTTTCGTAAACCGGGATTACAATAAACGATTTACTGATGCATACATAAGGAGATATACTATGTCTGGTTTTGGGACAAAACAGCTTGTTGATATATTGAAAGTGAAAGATGAAATCATGCATGCAGGACGGGAATACCTGCGCCAACAGGGATTCACCGAGATCCTACCGGTCATCCTCTCACCGATCACCGATCCGCTCCACCACGACACCTTCGATGGAACGGTGAGCTTTTACGGATCCCCTTATCAACTCACAAAGAGCATGATCCTGCACAAACAGATCGCCCTCAGAACCCTACCGCGCATCTACAGCATCTCACCGAACGTGCGCATGGAGCCGGCGGAGCGAGCTAGTTTCGGACGCTACCTCGCCGAGTTCGTGCAGCTCGACCTCGAGGTGCGGGATGCTTCGCGAGACGAGATCATCGGCGTGGGCGAAGGATTGCTCGTGCACGTGTTGACAGCGGTCTCTGAGGACTGCGCCGCTGAGCTGGAGCGCTTGGGACGGAAGTTAAGCATCCCTGAGGCGCCATTCCCGCGCATCACGTTTCAAGAAGCACAAGAACAGTTTGGAAAAGGATTCGATGATGCACTATCTGCGTCGCTCTCAACGCCAGCGTGGGTAATCGACTTTCCTCGGGCAGTACGCGAGTTCTACGATCGCGAGGACCCAGCACGGACTGACGTCTTGCTCGACATGGACCTCATATATCCGGGAGGGTACGGTGAAGCCCTCTCCGGCGGAGAACGTGAACATACGCTACCCCGCATCCTGCGGAGGCTAGAGCAGGATAGCATCGAAAAAGAACGCTTCTCTCAGTACCTAAGCTTTGTTGAGGAAGGCCTGCCCGCATCCGCTGGGTTTGGTATCGGCATAGAGCGCCTGACCAGATTCGTCTGTGGCCTCGACAATGTGGAACAATCGCGTCTCTTTCCCAAGGTGCCGGGCAAGATCGGCGCCATCTAGTTGAGCAGCTTCGCGCAGACAAGACGCCGATACGCTGGAATGCAATCTACACGCAAAGGAGCGCTGAGCAAGGGAGAGGTTCCAACAATCCTCCCTTGTGTCTCTCTTCTGCAAGTTGCATTTCTCCTGTGGCGCCTGTACTGATATAATGATTGCATTCTCTCGTAGGGGAGATGTGTGATGAAGCTGGTACGAGGATTGATGACGGGCGGCGGAATCGGTGCGTTCTTCTTTTTCAGTTGGATCATTCAGATGCTGTGGAATAGCATCCTTGTCGGCCACCTGGGACTCTTGAAGACCCTCAGCTACTGGCAGACAGCTGGGCTGTGGTTCATGATCATCATGCTGTTTGCCTGGACCAGGATCGGAGTGAGCAGCAGCATCTTGAGCCGGTGGCGCTCCTACGATTGATGGCGCCTTTCCGTTGCTGGGAGAACAGCGCGCAGGCCGCGTGCATCGCTAATCGTCTCGAATTCGAGGCCGTAGGCCTCTTGTAGCAGCTTCGGCGCGATGACCTGCTGCGGTGAGCCTTGGGCGATCAGTTGGCCTGCCGCGAGGAGGACGGCACTCTCCCCGTACAGGATGGCGTTGTTCGGGTTGTGCGAGCTGATGGCGAACGTGAAGCCTTCCGCCGCGAGATCGCTGATGCGGGTGAATACGTCGTGCTGATGGCGCGGGTCTAGGTGCGCGTCCGGCTCGTCCATCAGCAGGTACTTCGCTCCCTGTGTCAGCCCGCGGGCGATCAGAGTGAGCCGCTGTTCTCCGCCGCTGATCTGCGTGTACGAGCGATCACGCAGTTTCCATAGATCGAGTGTTTCAAGTACCGCCGCCACGCGCGCGTGATCTTCCTTTCGCGGTGCGCTGAATGTGCCCAAGTAGGGCGCGCGGCCCATCAACACGACCTGGTACACGCTGTATGTGAAGACCGGTTCATGGATCTGTGGCACAAACCCGATCGATCTCGCCCGCTGCAACGGATGAATCCTGCGCAGATTCTTCCCATCGATCTGCACCGATCCGGACTTTGGAGACCTAATTCCACACAGACACTCGATCAGCGTCGTCTTTCCCGAACCGTTCCCTCCCAGGATGAATGTCAGACCCCTTTCCTCTAGCGACAGGGTGACATCACGCAGCGCGAGCGTGCCAGGGATGTAGGAATAGGATAAATCTGTCGCGCTAAGGCTCATCTCCATCCTCCTCTCTCGCGTAACAGGCGCATGAAAAGCAAGAGAAATACCGGTATCCCGATGAGGCCGGCGAGGATCCCCAGCGGGATCTCGGTCGGCATCGCCGTGCGGGAAATGTCGTCTAAGACAAGAAGGACAAACGCACCAATGCCGATCGATGCTGGTATGAGGCGCGCATGATCCGGCCCGACGATCGCCCGCGCGGCGTGCGGCACGATGAGGCCAATCCAACCGATCACGCCGCTTATCGCAACAGACGAAGCTACCAAGAGTGAGGCGACGAACAGTGCGGCGAAGCGGCTGCGGCGGATGTTGATACCCAGGGCGACCGCCTCAGTGTCGCTCAGCGTCAACACGTTGAGCCGCCAGCGGATCAGCAGGAAGAACGCAATTCCGAAGATCGTGATGATGAGAAGCGGCCACAGGTTACCCCATCGCACGCCTCCCAGACCACCAAGGAGCCAGTAGGTGATTGCGGGAAGCGTATCCAATGGATCGGCAACGTATTTAATCAGGCCAAGTAACGCGTTGTAAAACGCGCTCACCAGGATCCCGGTGACAACCAGGATGAGGATCGATGATCCGAAGCGTTGTCCGATCGCGTACACGATGAAGATTGCCAGAAGCCCGAACCCAAACGCGAAGAGCTGCACGTAGACAGCACTGTGTGTGAGGAGAAGCGCCAGCGCCGCTCCGAACGCCGCCCCAGAGCTGATGCCGAGGATGTGTGAATCGACGAGAGGATTGCGAAGTAGCCCCTGAAAGACCGCCCCGCTCACGGCAAGGTTAGCTCCCACACAGAGCGCGGCCAGGACGCGCGGCAGGCGCACGCGCAGGACCAGGGCGCGTATTGTATCAGAGACGGCACTGGGGCGAAACAGAGCGCGAAACGCATCTCCCACAGGGATGTGATAACGTCCAATCAGAAGCGACGCAAGAGCCAGCGTTACCGGAAGGAGCAAGAGCAGCCAGCTAGCCAGAGCTCTGCGATCTACTCTCCCGTCAATCGCGCGACCTCCTCATCGGAGAGTGTGTAGTTGTAAAACTTGCTGTAGAACGAGCGGCACTCGCCTGCAAGATCGATATTGACCTCGTTTGGGTAGAGGGCGTGTGCAAGCCACATGATACCGAGGAGGGAATCAGGGACGGGCGCGTCCCAGGCGGCGGCAAGGGCGGGCATCTTGTAGACGCGACCGCTCTTCACCGCGGAGATGCTCTGCCAATCAGGATCGTCCAGAATCTGCTGCACCGTCAGGCCTCCGTAGCTGGTGATGATGATTACGTCCGGATTCCAAACGAGGATCTGCTCGATGTTGACATTGTTCCAATAGCCGTGCATGCCAGCGGTTACGGAGACTCCCCCTGCGGTATCGACCATCAGGCTCTGGTACATGTCTCCGCTGGCGGCGCGCAGCGGAGAACTGCCGCAGAAGTAGACGCGCAGGCGATCGGCGTCCAGTATCCCCTTCGTAGCGTCAGCTATCTTGGCCATCATCCGGTCGTAGTACGCGGCGAAATCCTGTGCCCGACTCGCAGTCTCCGGACCGAGTACTTTGCCAGTGAGGAGCATCGCCTCCTTCATTGCGTTCGGTGTTTCTGCTATGTACTGGACTGCGGGGATGCCGAGATTGATCAGGCGATCGGCGAGGTCGCCGTGCTTTGTTGGGTTAGTGAGGACGAGGTCAGGATTTCTTGAGACAATGTCCTCCAGATTGGGTGTGCCGAAGGAGAGCTTCTCGTCGAGCTTCGGTTCCATCTTCCACAACGCATCCGGAGCCTTGGACAATCCCTTGATCTGCACGTACCAGGCATTTACGATGCGATCGCCGGCTCCCAGCGCGTAGACGTAGTACGTTGAGATCCCGTAGGCGCTCACGATACGCGTTACCGGCTGCGGGATGCTGACCAATCGTCCAGTCTGATCTATTACTTGTACGTCAGCCTCTGCCGCAAGAGCAAACGTGGACGCTGAAATGAGTAACAATACGACAATGGTAACTACACGGATGTGGTTATGTATTCTGCGTTTCATCTGTATCTCCTCCTGCCTCTTGTGATAGTATTTGCTTGCACTCCTTAAGCCACTCGATGGCGGCCGTCATCTGGCGAACGCGAAAGCGCGATGCGAGGTCGGCGAGTGTCGGATCATCGGTCGGTAGATCTCTATGCTGTGCCACGCGCGTCCGCAGCCGCTCAAGGAATGTCGTCTGTCTGTTGATAAGTGGTATCACCTCGTTGCTTGCTGTGCGCCGCAGGAAGTAGAGCTTGGCCAGGAACTCGACTCGCATGTCCCGCAGGTGACGCACGGGCTTCGCGCACCATTGCTTGAACTCTTCTCTCCCGCTTGGCGTGATCAGGTAGACGTTCCGGGCAGGGCGATCGTCTTGTAGCTGGACCTCGATGCTCACCAGTCCCTTGTTCTGCATAGAATGAAGAGCTGAATAGATCTGACTCGTGGCGATCGCCCAGAACGGTGAGAGCGCGGCATCGACACGCTTTCGCAGGGCGTATCCGTGTAGCGGCCCATCATTGAGAAGGCCCAATATCGCATATTCCACGGGGAAAGTTCTCTTCGCCACGCTCACTCCTTAAAGGATTATTCCAATAAAGAATAGCCTGCCAAACTG
>CAYQFN010000034.1:0-13822 GCA_964416685.1 uncultured Thermotogae bacterium
TGGACCTGCCCCGATTGTGGGGCGGAGAAGGAGCTGTTCGAGCAGATTTAGGATTTACCGGGAAGATGTAAGCCTAAGGCGTTGGAGACAGGTTCTTGCAAGCACTGTTTCCAGCGCCTTTGTTTTGGAGCAAGAAGTAACAATACATGTCTCTTGATAAACCGGACTAATTTGGTAGACTTACGCCCGGTGATGGAAATGACAAGACGTATTTATCTTGATAATAGCGCAACAACACCGGTCGCTCCGCAGGTTGTCGAGGCGATGCTCCCTTACTTCTCAGAAGTGTATGGGAACGCATCGAGCCTGCATGGATTTGGCCAGGAGGCGCATAAGGCTCTAGATGAGAGCCGTGAAGCGATCGCGGAGACGCTCGGTGCGAGCCCCTCCGAGATAGTCTTCACAGCCGGAGCAACGGAAGCGGATAACCTAGCGATCAAGGGGCTGGCGTTCTCCAACCCCGACAAGCGGCACATCATCACTTCCAAGATTGAGCACGACGCAGTGCTCAGCACGTGTCAGTGGTTGGAGACACAAGGATGTGAAGTGACCTACGTTGATGTGAACGGGAACGGTCGCGTCGATCCGCGTAAGATCGCAGATTCTATCCGCGAGGACACGCTCCTTGTTTCAATAATGGCGGGAAACAACGAGATCGGAACGATTGAACCGATCGAGGAGATCGGAGAGATCTGCCACGAGCACGGTGTCCTCTTTCATACCGATGCTGTGCAGGCATACGGCAAGGTTCCACTTCCGCTGGACGTGATCGATATGCTGTCGGTCTCAGCCCACAAGATAAGCGGTCCCAAGGGTGTTGGCTTTCTGTACGTCCGTAAAGGGATTAAGATCACACCGGTCCTCCACGGAGGCGGTCACGAGAGGGGCTTGCGCAGCGGTACTGAGAACATCCCGGGAGTTGTGGGTATGGCGGCTGCGGCACGGCTTGCATTCTCCGAGATGGACGAAGTAGTGCCGCGGTTGCGTGGATACAGGCAGCGTTTGATCGAGTCGATCACCGCTCTGCCCGGAACGCGATTGAACGGAGAACGTACGGAGAGCCTCCCGCACGTCTCCAACTTCAGCTTCGCGGGGATCGAAGGAGAAAGCCTGGTGATGCGCCTCGACGAACAGGGGATTGCCACGTCTACTGGGTCTGCCTGTTCATCTCCGAACTTGGAGCCGAGCCACGTGCTAGTGGCGATTGGGGTTCCGCTGACGATGGCGCACGGGAGTCTACGGATCAGTACGGGTAGAGAGACGACGAGCGAGGATATCGACGCAATTCTTGAAGCACTTCCGCAGGTTGTTGAGGAACTGCGCGCGATCTCTCCATTCAAGGTGGGTGAATGACATGTACACCGAGAAGGTAATAGAACACTTCCGCCATCCGCACCACATGGGAAAGCTCGACGACTACTCGGCAGTCGGCAAGGTGGGAAACATCGTATGCGGCGACGTGATGTGGCTGTACATCAAGGTGGAAAACGATGAGCAGGGGCGCGAAGTGATCTCCGACATCTCCTGGGAGACGTTCGGCTGCACCGCGGCGATCGCCACTTCCTCGATGGTCTCCGATATCGCCAAGGGAAAGACGATCGACCAGGCGATCGCGATCACCAACAAAGACGTGGCCGAGGAACTGGGTGGCCTCCCGCCGATCAAGATGCACTGCTCCGCGCTGGCGGCGGATGCGCTGAACGAAGCGATCTACAGCTATCTCACCGAGCAAGGACGCGATATTCCACCCGCACTACTAAAGAGACACGAGCACATTGCAAAGGAGATAGCCTCTCTTGAAGAGCGGTATAAAGCCTTCGCCACGGAAGGAAAGGAAACCTAGCACGTGCAGGTAACAAAGAAAGCAGGCTACGGTCTTATTGCTTCCTTAGAACTGGCAGCAAACATCGGGAGAGATCCTGTTTCTGCATCTGATATTGCAGAGAAGTACAGGCTCCCACCACCATTTGTTGGGAAGATTCTTCACCAGTTGAAGAACGCTGGACTTGTATCCGCGCAACAAGGACGAGGTGGTGGGTACACGTTCAGCAAAGACCCATCTGATGTGTCCTTGCGGCAGGTGCTGGAGGCCCTCGGCGAATCGCTCGATCTTGTTAGTTGCATCAACGTAAACTCTGACTGCTCACTTGGATCCGTCTGTCCAACGAAGACGATGTGGAAGACACTTGATAAGAAGTTCAAGGGTCTGCTTGGGTCGTTGTCTCTCAGTGAGATCATCGCAGCAGATCGCGAGTAACGTCGATCGAGTGACGTCAGCAAAGCACAAACCTGCATGCAGTGTGATATTCATTACCGACAAAGCAAATAGAAAGTTGTATAGTGTGCTCGTAAAAGCATGAGAACCCCCTCATCTTTTTCACCACCCGGAGAGGGCGGTTAGGCTCAGCCTGACCGCCCTTTGCACTTCAACTGTCTATCCAAAGAAGAGACACAGCCTCATAAGTAGGCATAAAGCCATATCACCACGAAGGACACGAAGGGGAACGGGGATCTCGGAACAATGAGCGCGGAACGGAACACAGCAATGGAATGCGGAGCTTGGATCTCGAAACGCCGAATGAGAAGAACTGGCCCCACGCAAAGGGCTCAATCCTCCAGGGACAAATCATAAACGATGAACTTGAGGCGCATGCTGATTGAAGCCAAAGGCAAAGGGAAGCCAAGGTCCGAGGATTTGGTAGCGTGGGCAGCTCGTCTGCCACGTTGAGACCGTGCCTGAGCCTACAAGCGCAACGTTGCAGACAAGCTACGACGCAACACAAACATGGTCTCTTTGGCATTTCGGTGACCAAGACATTTGCTTCACCACGAAGGACACGAAGAGCGCGAAGGGAAACGTTAAGGAGAGAACCACAAGAGAAGAGGTTGTTTCCTAGAGATCTTGGCGGTTGTTGCTTCAAGCTGATAGCTGATTGCTGAAGGCTGAGAGCGTCACGTCTTCTACAGTCGTGTCAGCCACACGACCGCACGCTCAAGCAGATAGACCACTGATACGAGTAGTGGGTAAAGGATGACAAGCGACAGTGTCAGTGGGAACAGTTCGTACATCCCCTGCTGTGGCTTCCCCGGCCAGAAGAAGCCTTCTGCAAACAGGTACTCTGCTGGCGTGTGCGGATACTGCCAGTCGTTTGTTTCTCCCTTGACGTGGGCGATGGTGGCGCGGAACGGCGAGCGCTCAAGCGCGTATCGCCTCAACTGGAGGAAAACGCCGACAAGGACTGCTACGTACGTAAACAAAGGGATCGTTCCACCGTGTATGGCGATCATGTCAAACGAGCCATGCAGCGCTACTGCGAGGATGAACGCGCCCGCGATCCATCTTGCTTTGACCCGCCAGTCTCTGGCAAAACGGGCGTATCCGAGGAGAAACCCGGCGAGGGAATCAAACAGGATGTGCCCGGGAAAGGCACGTGCCATAAGCAGTACTCGCAGCGCACGATGGAACTGCCCGATATCTCCCGCTTCCCAGACCGAATACGTGCCGGAGAAGAGGTAGGAGAAGTCCTCATAGATTCCGAATCCTACTCCAAGAATTCCAAAATAGATGGCAAAATCAAGCGGTTCCGCCAGATCTGGGAAGGAGAATCGCCATATCGTTAGAGCCATCAACGCAAACTTCACTCCCTCTTCGATCATCCCTGCGCTGACAAACGACGTGAAGAGAGTGGATCCTTCCGGGAGCGGTAGGATATGCTTGATAAGAATAACGGGGATCACCGCGATCATTCCCACAACGAAGGATGTCGTCACCCTTGAAGCCGGAAGTCGGCGTAGAGGATTGCTGCGGTAGAGTAGGAAGATATAAGCCAGGGATAGCCCCGATGCCAGATAGATCGCTTGTACAAATAGATTCATTGTGAGCCGATCTTAGGTCGACCGGGCCGTTCAATCAATTAAAGAAATGAAGAATGTAATCGTAGTAGAAGAGGAAGACTGGCAGCGCGAACAAGAGGCCGTCGATGCGGTCGAGCGCTCCTCCGTGTCCTGGGAGGAATGTTCCGGAGTCCTTAACCCCTGCCGCCCGCTTCAGCTTCGACTCGAACGCATCCCCCAACTGTGCAGCCCCGGCTACTATGAAAGATGATGCGACGATGTGCGGGAAGCCTTGCCAGAATGCGAATGCACGCCATTCTGGTGAGAAGGTGGCTCCTAAAAGCGCTCCGAGGATGGTGAACACGAAGCCGCCGGCGATCCCTTCCCACGTCTTGTTCGGGCTGACATTAGGAAACGCCTGGTGTCGGCCGAATACGCTTCCGACGATATATGCTCCGCTGTCGTATCCCCACACCATAAGCAGGATAATTAACGCGTTCGATGCGCCAACTATGGGGCGATCGCCGCCGCTTATGTAGATCTGATAAAAGAAGGTGAGGAGCCATGGGATGTAGAGCAGTCCGAATACCCCGGCGACTGCCTTCAGAAACCCATCGCGATGCGGCAGGCTACCTAAGTAGCGCAGCACCTGATAAGCGATGGCGAATAGCAGCGCCACAACGCTGTAGCGGCCGTTGAAGATTACAGTCGAAAAAACGAGGATTGGAATCCAAATGAGAAACTCGGGCGCAGCAAGCGGGATTTGCAGGCGTTTCATCAGTTGCAGATACTCCACTCCTGCTGGATAGGCGGCGAACAGAATGAGAATTCCGACGATCCACTGCACATTGAAGCGCGTGCCGAGATAGAGTGTGCCAAATACGATCCCACCGCCGAGGATGGCGCTAATTAGGCGCTTCGTCAGATTTGCTGCATTGATCATCATCCCTCCTCCACTGCCCCATAACGGCGTTCCCGATTCTGATACTGCGCGATCGCTTCCACAAGTTCGTCGGGGCTGAAATCTGGCCAGAGTATATCAGTGAAGTAGAGTTCAGTGTAGGCCGCTTGCCACAGCAGGAAGTTCGACAGGCGCATCTCGCCACTAGTGCGAATCATCAGATCCGGATCGGGAATATCAGCCGTATAGAGAAAGGACGCTATTGTATGCTCGTTAATCTGCCTAGGGTCAACTTCGCCGGAGTGCACGCGCATGGCGATCTGACGGCAAGCGCGAGCGATCTCCTGGCGCGCACCATAATTAAGGGCGATGTTCACCACAAGGCGGGAATTCTCCGCCGTCTCCCTGACGGCACCAAATACCCTCTGTCGGAGCTTGTCAGGCAGGGGCGCCAGATCTCCCGACACGACAACGCGCACCTCTTCTCGCTTGAACTCTGCCAGTTTCTCGGTGATGAATTTGTCGAGGAGGTCTATGATGAATTCGATCTCCGTGGCCGGCCGTGCCCAATTCTCCGTGGAGAAGGCAAACAGGGTGAGGTAAGAAAGCCCAAGGTCCCTGCAGGCAAAGCGAATCAACCGCTCGGCAGTCTGCACACCAGCCTGATGCCCGGCCGTACGCGGGAGGTCGCGCTTCTTCGCCCAACGGCCATTTCCATCCATGATTATCGCCACATGCTGAGGCAGGCCCTTTTCTTTGAGGTGTTCGATTAGTTTCGACATGTCTGCTTGTAAGAGTAATCGTTCTCCATGAACTGTTTCAAGTTTGCCTTCTACGGTAGGCTATTCTACCACAAGATGCGGGTCAGGGGGATATGGAGAGGGGGAGACACGGAAATACGGAGATGCGGAGAGGGCGGAACGCAAGAGTAAGATGTGTTTTCTATGCGCCAGATCACTGTTTCTTAACCAGAAGCGCTCGCGCCTCACGGACCACCGTGAGGGAACCGGTGATGAGAAGTGCATCATCCGGGCGTAAGCGGGCTTGTGCTGTGGCCAATCCCTCGGTCACTGAGCCAGTTAGGCCATAATCGACACTCATATCTGCGGCGATCCCGGCTAAGCGATCTGCCGGGAGGGCGCGCGGGCTGTGCGAGCTGGTCAGCGTTACACGCGAGAACAGGGAAAACAGGGTGCGGGCCATTGCACCATACTCTTTGTCGGCAAGGACACCGAACAAGAGCTGGCGCTTGTCGCTTTGTGGAAAGAACGTTTTCACCTCTGTTGCCAGCGCGCGCATCGCGTGTGGGTTGTGCGCCCCGTCGAGGATGATCAGCGGCTCGCGGCTCATCACCTCAAAGCGCCCCGGCCATTCGGTGGAGGCGAGGCCGGAGACGATTGCCTCATCGGCTATCTCCAGACCTCTTCTCAGCTCTGTAATGGCCTTGAGGACGAGGCGCAGGTTCTCCTGTTGGTAGGTGGCGACGAGTGGGATCTTGACTGACTTTGGAAGTGAAGACACGCCGACCTCATATGCGGCAAAGTCTAGGCCGTAGCTTGATCTTTTAAGTGTGATATCCGTCACATTAACGAGTTCTGTGCCCACACGCTCGCACTCCTTTTGTGCGACGCCTTCTGCCTGCGGGGACAGGTCGCCGATTATGAATGGAACACTCTCCTTGGCGATTCCCGCCTTTTCCCAGGCGATCTTCTCGATCGTGTCCCCGAGGAGAGCGGTGTGGTCCATCCCCACTGTTGTGAGTATCGTCAGCGTCGATTGCACGACGTTCGTCGCGTCGTATCTCCCACCGAGGCCGACCTCGACCACCGCAAGATCAACCTTGCGTTTGGCGAAATGCGAGAAGGCGATTGCTGTCAGGACTTCAAAGAGCGTGGGCGGATCCTGCGTATCAGTAAGAAATGGGAGGATTTGATCTACTTGCTGTGAGAACTCTTTCTTGCTTATCCATTCACCATCCACGCTGATCCGGTCGCGAAAGTCGATCAGATCCGGTGAAGTGAAGCGCCCGATACGGTAACCGGCATGGGTGAGGACGCTTGAGAGCATGGCGACGACAGAGCCCTTGCCATTGGTCCCGGCAACGTGGATCGCTGGGAACTCCCTTTCCGGGTGGCCGAGGTGCTCAAGGAGGCGAACGATACGATCGAGGCCCGGTTTAACCTCCGTGGAGGGGAGCCCCTCCAGGGCGCGACGGGCCTCGATGTAGTTCACGTTATCCCTCCAACGAGGTCAGGTTCGCGCGTAGACGTTCGGCCTTCGTAAGGAACTCCTGTTCCTTCGCCCGCTCTTTCTCCACCACTTGCTCGGGAGCGTGATCGAGGAAGGACCTGTTTGCCAGTGTATTGCGCGTGTGTTCGAGGTCCGATTCGACCTGTGCTAGATCCTTCTCTATCCGCTTTCTCTCCGCCGCGATGTCGATCAGGTCGGCCAGAGGGACGAACAGGTCAGCTCCAGCGATCACTTGCCGCGCCGAAGCCTCGGGGACGGCGATGTCGGCTCCTGCCTGCCATCTGCTCGCTCCACACAAGGTGCACAGCGGCCCCTGCATCTGAGCGACCATCGATGTCAGCTTCGGATCGTCCGTGCGCACGAGGACGCTGACCACGGCGTTCTGCGGAACCGAGAGCTCGGCGCGGATCGCGCGCACCGCACGCACCGCCTCCTGGAAGATCCCCATCTGCGCTTCTGCTTCAAGGTCCCGTTCTCCTGCCTCTGGGAACGAAGCTAGCCCCACCGAGGCCGGTTCTTCGCCGAGCGTGCGCCACAGGCGCTCACTGATGAACGGGACAAACGGGTGCAGCAGCTTCACGATCTCGCGCAGGGTGTGGTAGAGGACTCCGCGCACTTGCTTGTCCTCGCCGGCGAGCCGGTTCTTGGCCATTTCTAGGTACCAGTCGCAGTAATCGTGCCATACAAAGGCGTACAGCGCCTCCACTGCCAGGTTGAAGTTGTAGTCCTCCAGATTCTCCCGTATGGAGGTGATCGTCGCAGACAATCGGGAGAGGATGAATCGATCCTCCAATGCGGTGACGCTTTCTGGAAGATTCGGTCGTTCGTCCCCTAAGTTCATCAGGACAAAGCGCGACATGTTCCACACCTTGTTTAGAAAATTGCGCGCCTCATCGAGGAGCGACTGCGGCAGCCTCATCGTTCTCCCCTTGGAGGTCGACTGCGCCAGTGAAAACCGTAGTGCGTCCATCCCGTAGGTCTCTTTTACTTCCATCGGGTCGATGCTGTTCCCCTTTGACTTGCTCATCTTCTGCCCGTTGGCATCGACGATGAGCGGGGTAATGTACACCTCGGGGAAGGGGACCTCGCCGGTGAAATGGAGGCCCATCATCAGCATGCGCGACACCCAGAAGAAGAGGATGTCGAAGCCTGTTATGAGAACGGAGCTCGGGTAGAAGTAGTCCAGATCAGGCGTCTTCTCCGGCCACCCCATCACCGAGAACGGCCACAGGGAGGAGGAGAACCAGGTATCGAGCACGTCCTCCTCCTGGCGCAGCTCTACGGCGTGCCCGTAGTGCTCTCTCGCTCTATCTCGAGCCTCCTGCTCGTCGTGCGCGGCGAACGGCGTCTCGTCCGGCCCGTACCAGACCGGGATGCGGTGGCCCCACCACAGCTGACGGGAGATGCACCAATCGTGGATGTTCTCCATCCAGTCGAAGTACAGCTTCTTCCAGCGGTCGGGGATGAAGCGCACCCGCCCATCGCGCACCGCGGCGATCGCTTCCTCTGCGAGTGGTTTCATGTGCACGAACCACTGGGTGGAGACGATCGGCTCCACCGCCGTGCCGCAGCGCTGGCAGTGGCCGACAGCGTGCGCGTAGGGGACGACCTTCTCCAGCGCGCCCTCTTCTTTGAGCGCGGCGATCACCGCCTCCTGTGCCTCCTCGCGCGTCATCCCGGCGAAGCGCCTGCCGTTCTCGTTGATCCTCCCCTCTTTGGTGAAGATGTTGATCGCTTCCAGGTTGTTACGCTTGCCGATCGCGAAGTCGATCGGGTCGTGCGCTGGGGTGATCTTGAGGACGCCTGTTCCGAACTCGGGATCGACCTCCTCCGCCGCCACGATCGGAAGCTCGCGCCCGAGCAGCGGGAGGATCGCAATCTTTCCGATCAGGCCGTTGTGTCGCTCATCGTTCGGGTTCACCGCCACGCCGCTGTCCCCGAGCATCGTCTCCGGCCTCGTGGTCGCGATCGTCACCTGCCCGCCCTCTTTCAGCTTATAGCTTACGTAGTACAGGTTACCTTGAACGTCCTTGTGCTCCACCTCGATGTCGGAGAGCGCGGTCTCGCAGCGCGGGCACCAGTTGATCATGTAGTTCCCGCGGTAGATCAGCCCCTCGTCGTACAGCTTGACGAACGCCTCATGCACAGCGCGGGAGAGCCCCTCATCCAGCGTGAACCGCTGCCGCGACCAATCGCACGAACAGCCCAGTGTCTTAAGCTGCTCGATGATCTCCGAGCCGTACTTCTCCTTCCACTCCCACACGCGGGCGACGAACGCCTCGCGGCCGATGTCGTGGCGCGATTTCCCCTCTTTGGCCAGCACCTTCTCCACCACGTTCTGGGTGGCGATCCCGGCGTGGTCCGTCCCAGGGAACCAGCACGCGTTGTACCCATCCATGCGCTTGTAGCGGATGATGATGTCCTGCAGCGTGTTGTTCAGGGCATGCCCCATGTGCAGTCGTCCGGTCACGTTGGGAGGCGGGATGACGATGGAAAACGGTCCCTTGCTCGGGGCATCTATGTCGGCACGGAAGAAGTCGCCATTCTCCCAGAAGCGGTATATCTCCTCCTCCACTTCTGCTGGTTGATAACGCTTGGAAAGCTCCATGATTCTCCTTATCGCGGATTCATCCGCGCTTGCTAGCACCAGTCCCCGATCGAGAGCTGGTAATCGTGCAGCTCATCCGAAGAGAAGAACAGAGCGATCTCCCGCTCGGCGGAGGCAGCGGAGTCAGAACCGTGCACAATGTTCTTGGTCAGGTTGAGCCCGAAATCTCCCCGGATCGTTCCCGGCATGGCCATCTGTGGGTTGGTGACTCCCATCAGGACACGCACGACCTCGACAGCATTCTCCCCCTCGATCGCCATGGCGACGATTGGCGCAGAGGTGATGAAGGAGAGGAGTTCCTTGAAGAATGGCTTTTCGACATGCTCGTGGTAATGCGTGCGGGCAAGGGCTTCGTCGACCTGCATCATCTTCAATCCGGTGATCTTGAACCCCTTATCCTCGAAGCGGGAGATGATCCGTCCCACTAATCCTCTCTGTACGGCATCGGGCTTACATAGAACCAATGTACGTTGCACACTCATCGGTGAAACCTCCTACGGACTTCTGATATACCGGCGCCCCTCGATCTGTTCAATCAATCCCTGCATCTGCAGCATGAGGAGGATCTGCGCGGCACGTGTGGGTGAAATGCCCACCCGGGAGATGATATCGTCAATGTGGAGCGGTTCAAGGCCGATGAGGTCGTAGACGCGGCGCTCCTCTGGCGACAAGGTAGTCTCACGCTGTTGTTGGGTCTTCGCTGAGGGCTTTGTGAGCGCCGCCAAGTCGGGAAACTCGGATACAACGTCGTCCACGCACGTGACGAGCTTGGCCCCGTCCTTGATCAGTGCGTTTGTCCCCGCGCTCGCTGTGCTGGTGGCGTTCCCCGGGACAGAGAATACCTCGCGCCCCTGCTCCATAGCCAGGCGGGCGGTGATCAGCGCTCCACTACGCATCGGAGCCTCCACGACAATCACCCCACGAGATAGCCCGGAGATGATGCGGTTCCTTTGGGGAAAGGTCCACTTCGATGGTGGCATGGTGAGAGGATACTCGCTCACCAAACTTCCTCCCTGTTCACAGATTTGAGTGGCGAGACGGGAGTTGCTCGCCGGGTAGATGTGCGCCAGCCCCGATCCGAGGACGGCGACCGTGCGCCCGTTCTCCAGCGTGCCCTTGTGCGCGGCGGTATCGATCCCGATCGCCAAACCGCTGACGATTATCAACCCCAGAGAGGCCAACCCCTGCGCCAGCGAACTTGCCAGCATCCGCCCGTAGCGGCTCGATCTGCGCGTTCCCACGATTGCCAACGTCCGCGTGGTGTCGATGAACGACTCACCGCGCACGTAGAGGACGCTCGCTGGATTATCGATCTGACGCAACAGAGGCGGGTAGTCCTCATCGAGAATTGTCAGGATACTGACATGCAGCGCCCGTGCGCGCTCAAGCTCCTTGTCCAGAGCTTGTTCGCTGCGCTGGTTGACGACCTTTGTGGCGATTTCAGCGCTGAATCCGGATAGAGAGGAAAGTGCTCCCTGTGGCGCACGCCACATCTCCTCTGGCGAGGAGAAGTGGTCGAGGAGGATCCTCATCCTCCTTGGCGTCAACTCCGGTATCAGATTCAACCCGATAAGGTACTCGCGGCCGGTGTTTTTCATAGATACCAGGATAGAGCAACAGGCCGCATCTGACAAGGCTTGCCTTAATTGCTATTTTCTATAGTGGTTGTGGAACAGCCCGAATTCCACTAACATCTACCGCCGGTGGTGTATATGCCCTTTTATCTATTTGTCTTTGCGTGTGTAGAGATTGTCGTTCTCATCAAGCTTGCTCAGGGTATCGGTGGCAGAGCGGTCATCGGTGAGGTCTTGCTGAGCGGCGTTCTCGGTATGATCATCCTCCAGCTCAAGGGAAAAGATGTCGCCAAGAATACACTGATGAACGTCTTCGTTGGACGCCTTACCCTGCGCTCGCTCATGCGCCATGAGTTGCTCCCGCTAGTGGCGAGCATACTGCTCATTGTGCCGGGTGTACTGAGTGACTTCTTCGCCCTCTACCTCCTTGCTCGCTACGCTTTTCTCCGTCCTCCATCCACCGGAGGAACGGCTGATGACACGTCGGGCACCGATGTAGCGATCGATGTGGAATACAAAGTCCACGACGACGAGCCGCGTACATAGACGGCGAGCATGGACAGGTAAACGACGATCCCGCCGATCCAGATTCCAGTCCACGCCGGAACTGAAAGCAGGCTTCCTGGTATACTGGAGATCTCCCGGACAGACACGATCAGGCAGTGCAAAATAAACTGTAGCCCCCTTGCCACCCAGGGAGCGAGAGGAGTCCACGAGACGACGACCAGGGCACATCCACCCCACAGGGCAATAGTGGCGAGCGGGATGGCGATCAGGCTTGCGATGAGTGAAAATGGATACAAGGCCTGGAAGTGGTAGGCGAGGAAGGGTGACGTCCCCGCCTGCGCTGCTGCTGATGCGGCAATAATGGTAAGTGGGTAGGAGACAAGGGCTGTGGGCAGCGGCGAGCGCTCGGCAAGAGCCCTTAGCCTCTGCTGAACATGAAACCTCGGATCGAAGAGGAAGAGAATCGCTCCCGTGGCGGCGAAGCTGAGCTGGAATCCCACGTCCCACAGCGCGGTCGGACGGATGGCAAGGATTACTAGCCCCGCTGCAGCGAGGCCGGAATATGAGCTCACCCAGCGCCTGAGGATTAACCCGCAATCGGCGAGGACGCTCCCCAGGGCGAGGAAAGCAAAGAGCAACGCGGCACGCACCAGGCTGACACGCGGTCCGACGATCCACAGGATGAGCAGGACCGCAATCCCCACGATCGGATACGTGATTCGTGGACGCAGACCGAACAGGCGCAGGACAAACCACAGTGCAGCAAGGAAGACCCCCAGATGCAGTCCTGAGACGGCGAGAAGGTGCATCAACCCGGCGCGGCGGAAGGTGTCTTCGATCTGCGCTGACATCATCCCCTTCTCTCCAAACAGCAGTCCGTGTGCCAAGCCCGCTTCCTCGCTCGGCAAGAGCGCATCGATGCGCGCAAGAAGATGCTGCCTAATCTTATCTCCAAGGCGCATGATGTGGCTTCCCTCTACTCCCAATTGCTGCACGTTGCTCGGTGAGTCGACGATCATCGTGGCGAAGATCCCCTGCCGCGCAAGATACCCGCGGTAATCGAAGTCATCGAAGTTCTCCGGTGCCTTTCCCCGGCCCGTTATTCGCACGTGGTCTCCGTACAGTAGCGACGGGGGATCAGCTTCCTTCCAGAAGAGTGTGACATAGACCTTCGATGCGATCAGATCCGGGGCAAGGGTGAACGTCACATGATCTGATCTGATCTCGGGGTAGGAGACGATCGTCCCTGTGATCCCTTGAAGATTGTCCGCTTGCCTGTAGAGCGATGCTGGGATCACTGGTTGCGACTGATAGCGGAGCGCACCGAGGAGGGCAACGCTGATGAGGAGGCCCGCGAGCAGCGGTCTCTTCCAGTGACTCAAGGCGAGGGAGGCGATCATCACGGCGACGCAGATAAACCACAACAAGAGACGATGTCGTGGGAAGATCGATCCGACACCGATCCCAGCAGCAAATGACAGGCTGATACCGATCACTGAATACCTCATTGGCTAACAGAGGATAACCACGACAACATGTCGATTGCCAATCTCACTCTTAAGGGTTATAATTATAGCGGTTCTTTGACATGGGGGTGTATGGATTCGACGGAGTTACCAAAGTAAGGCTGCAAGCGGAGCTTTCGCTATCTCCTAAAACTGACGAAACAAACAACAATTGCGAACACAACAACTGCGAATTACGCATTCGCTGCTCCTTCTCTAAACTAGAGAAGGCCGTCTGATGGAGCTTCCCGCGGGCTTCACTCGGGCGTCAACTTAGCGGGTATATCGTGCACTGCGCTTCCCGATGCGCGATGAACTCTAGGAAGCTTGGGAAAGAGCAATCCTGGCCGTGGGAGGGCGCTTTCCGAGATTAAATTACGGTTCTAAGCTTGTAGATGCTGACCAGCGGTACCTTCGGACGCGGGTTCGACTCCCGCCACCTCCACCAGTCTCTCTTCGCACCGGATTCACTGCCTTCCTTCACGGTCATCTTGTATGAGACAACTTTCTCTTTGGGTGTCACTTGGAGCAAACAGAAGGAATAGCGGCGTTCTCAGTCGATCGTGCGACAGTAGGTAGTCAACAAGAACTACACAGCCTCACCGGTGCAGTGAGAACAATGGCAGTGCTGGTAAGATACCCC
>CAYQFN010000035.1:0-13653 GCA_964416685.1 uncultured Thermotogae bacterium
CTCCAGCTACCCAGTTGAAACGATAAGGAGCCATGGTGAAAGATGCCCGGGAGAAATGAATCCCTCCCGGGCACGATAGAGTATGTTAATAGCCTACTTCACTGCCTGCGCGGCGTTCACGCGGCCGTGGCCGTACCACTGATCGCGGCCGGGTTTTCCGAGATCATCGCTGCTGTGACGGATGATCGCCTTGACTTGGCTGACCGAGGCACTAGGATCTGCCTGCAGGATCAGCGCAGCCTCTCCCACAACATGAGGGCAGGCCTGGCTCGTTCCAGCCATCCACGCCCAGCCGCCGGGGTACGTGCTGAACACGAGGTCGTACCACCAGCCAGGGGTATCGTTTGCGTAGAGATCGGGATCGACGTTACCGCCAGGGGCAGCGTAGTCGACTCCGGTCCCGTAATTAGTGTAGATGTAGGCCGGCGTATCCAGGCTGACCGTGGGATCGTATGCCCACCCCTGCGGTCCGGTAGCGGAGATGGAGAGGGCATCGCCACACTCAGCGGGGATGCTGATCCAACTGGCATCACCGGTCAGGTTAGCCGAATCGTTCCCCGCCGCTGTGACGACAAGCGTCCCATTGCTCGAGACGTAATTGATCACGCGCGTGATCAGGTTCACCAGGTGTGCGATATCATTAGCACCAATTTTCGTTCCATCTTCGAACGTGATCCCGGAGCGCGGGAGGTACGCACCAAGGCTCATATTGACAACTTGAGCGCCAATGGAATTGGCGTACAGAAGGCCGTTAATCATCCAGCTAAAGTCACCGCTTCCCGTGCTGTCGAGGACCTTCACCGCCACCAGCTCGGCGTCGGGAGCGACACCGATCGTGCCGTAGCCGTTGTGCGCAGCAGCGATGATTCCCGCCACATGCGTACCGTGTCCGGCTTCATCGTCGATGTACGGCTCGTAGGGGACAAACGATGTGGAGAGACCGACGTTCAGGTTGGGAGCGAGGTCAGGATGAGACGCGTCGATCCCCGTGTCGAGGACCGCCACGCGCACTCCAGCGCCGGTGTAGCCGGCGTCCCATGCTGCAGGGGCATCAATCGCGTACATGCTCCACTGATACGCGTTGAAGAACCACTCATCGTCGCCGATGCTCTGGGTGGTCACTCCACCCTGCATCGCACCGGCTTGATCGGCAGGAAGGACCGTCTTGTAGTCCTCACCCGGAAGCCAGTTCAGCTTCACGTCGGGAAGAACGTACTTCACTCCCGCCGTCTTGGACATATCTGTGACAAAGGAGGAGGCTTGTGCGGTAGCAAGCACCGTTCCCACCTGCGCAAATTTCGTTTTAACCTCTCCCCCAGCGTTCACCACCAGGCCATCGGTATTCTTGGGAAGGTTATTCCCGTTGAATACGACGAGGTAATCTTTTCCCACGGGGTTGGCCCCCATCGGCGCCAGCGCATCCTTGGGAGCAAGGAACGTGTCGCAGCCGGAGATAAACAACCCCACCAATACCGCCATTACCAGCAACAATCCTATCTTCTTGTACATCGCACCTCCTCAGCGCTTCCCCGGTAAGTTGATACCGGGGTCTCTTCTCTCGTAAATCTTATCATAGCTGTACAGACCTCTTCTGACAAGAGGCGAATGACGCGATAGCATGAACAACCCTCTGAACCTACTACCTGCAGGAGAAGAAGCGCCTCATCACCGTGTGAGGTTCGTTGACACCCGCGTTACTATCAGGTAGCCTTCCCTCCTAAACTGTGGGCGAGGAGAAACGAAAATAAGGGTCTGTTCATATCTGGAAATACGGGGGCTGGTCGATCAATCGGGGATCGGTGTCGCCACGCGTAATACAGTGCATGCACTGGAGGAACAGGGAGTGGATGTGACGAGCGATCCTACGGGCAACTATGATCTTCTGCACCTGCAGTGGATTGGACCGCGATCGCTTCACTATGCACGCCTCGCACATAGGCATGGGCGATCGGTTGTCCTCACCGTGCATACAACGCCCGATCTCATCGAGGGGGCATTCACCATGTCGCGCGCGCTTGTTTCTCCGTACCGCCGATATCTGCGCTGGTTCATACATCAGGTCGATTTGCTGATCGCGCCTTCTTCCCATGCAGCCGAAATCCTCCGTCCGCTCGCCCCCAGCAAGCCGATTCACGTCTTCTCCGGAGGGATCGACCTCGATCGCTTCTGCTTTGACGAACAGACCCGCGGGAGATACAGGAGTGAGCAGGCTCTCACTCGTCCAACCGTCCTTGCCGTGGGGCAGGTGATCCCCAGAAAGGGTGTGAAGGAGTTCTTCGAGGTGGCCCGGCTGCTGCCACAGTTCGATTTCCTATGGATCGGTCCGCGGGTAAGTGTGACTCTGTTCTATAACCCACGCTTTAATAGAATTCTGCAGAAAAGACCGGAGAATGTTCGTCTTCTCGGGTTCGAGCCTAGTATCGAACGAGCGTACTGCGGCTGTGATCTCCTATTCCACCCCTCGCACTCAGAGTCGTTGGGCCTTGTGATACTGGAAGCGGCGGCAGTCGGCCTTCCGCTTGTCGTGCGCCGACTCCCAGTCTACCGCGGGTGGCTGAAAGAGGGCATGAACTGCTTGATGGGTGAGTCTTCACAGGAATTTGCCGAAGCGATCTCCACTCTCCTCTCAGACCGAGCGCCATCTATTTCCAGTAGCGAGATTGCGCAGAGTCACTCGTTACACACAGTAGGGCGAGAGCTCATTGCCGCGTACGAGGAGGTCCTCAGATGAGCGAGCGGGTATTCGTGATCGGCCTTGATGGGGTGGGATTTCCGCTCATCAAGCCATGGCTGGAAGCGGGGTATCTCCCTCACTTGTGGGAACTGTTCTCAGAAGGTGCATCAGGAGAACTGACAAGTGCAATCCCTCCGCTGACCGGCCCAGCGTGGGCCACGTTCCAGACCGGCGTCAACCCGGGCAAGCATGGGGTCCTTGGTTGGACCAGACGCCGCGGATACGGCATCTCCGTGGTGAACGGAAGTGATATCAGGTATCCCACGCTGTGGGAAGTGGCAAGCGAAAAGGGCCGCCGCGTGGTGAGCATTGGCCTCCCACTTACCTACCCGCCACGTAAAGTAAATGGGGTGATCATCCCCGGTATGCTCACTCCCAAGGCAGATAGGTCCCCGTCCTATCCCCCCGAGGCGTACGCGGAGCTGCGCGCTGCGGTTCCCGGCTATCGCTTCTTCCCCGAGTGCTCGCACCTGCTCACCCTGAGAGGGAAGGTTGCGTCGCTGCGTTCCAGTGTGCGCGGTCGGAGTGAAGCGGCATTGCACTTCATGAAGAAGGAGAATTGGGACTTGCTGATGATCCACTTCCAGACGACGGACAAGGCACAACACGACCTGTGGGGAGTAAAGGAGAACAAACCCCTTCTTGAGGTGTTCGAAGAGGTCGATCGCAGCGTCGGGCGCCTCGTACAGGAGGCGAAGCGAGCTGGAGCGACGGTGATTGCTCTCTCAGACCATGGGATGGGGCCGCAAGACTACACGTTCTCCATCAACACGTGGCTTCTGCGCGAAGGTTACCTGCGACTGAAGAAGGGAACCGGAAGGCGCGTCAAGGAGGCCCTGTTTCGCCTCGGCCTTACGCAGAGACGTCTGGCGCAGCTGGGGATGCTCTTCTATCCTCTTGCCTATCGGCTTGGCGCAGTCAATTCCTTCTTCGACGCTGTCGGTGACAGTTGGCTGGCAAGGCTGGTCAACAAAATGTTTCTGTCGCTTGACGACATAGACTGGCAGCGGACGCGTGCCTATTCACACGCCGACGTCGGTCATATTCGCCTCAATCGGCGCGGGCGCGAGCCGGAGGGGATAGTGAGCGACTCGCAGGCTAACTGCCTTATCACCGAACTCATAGAGAAGCTGCACACCGTGATCAATCCCTACACTGGCGAAAATCTTTGTGGTGATGTGATGCGTCGCGAGGAGATTTACCACGGAGGGATGCTCGCAGAGGCGCCGGAGATCGTCTTCCTCCCACGCGATCTGCGTACAATGGGAAGTGGCGCATCGGGATTCTATTCCAATCGCTTGTTCGATCGTGCACTGATGAGAGGGAATCACCGCATGCAGGGAGTCATCGCAGCAGTGGGTGAGGCGTTTCGTCCGCACAGCGAGATGCACAATGCTCGCCTCGTGGACGTGGCAGCGAATATCCTCTACCTGCTCGACTGTCCGATCCCGACTTACATGGACGGCACACTGTGGAAGGAGTCATTCACACAGGAGATGCTCTCTTCGCATCCACCGCGTTACAGCGAGAATTCTTACCCAAGAGACGTGAAGAAAGTAGAGAGAGATCGGGAGCAAGAAGCAGAACTCCAGCGCAGACTAAAGGGCCTTGGGTACCTGAACTGAGCTTGTATCCGACATTGATTATGGGCTAGTATGTAACATGAAGAAGCCAAGTAAGAAGGTGCTGAACATCAGCCTGTCGCTCCTCCTGGGCGCAGTACTCCTGGGAGGGGTTTTCCACTATGTGGGATGGGAGAATACCTTAGAAGAGATACGTTCTTTGCGCGCGGTGGGGATACTGGCTCTGGCGGGAAACGTCTTTCTTACAGCGGTTACGTGGGTTGTTGGTTGGTGGGTCCTTCTACGCGCGTACGGTATCGTGATTCCATTCCACCGCGTCATTGGAGCACGCCTTAGCGGATATGCCATCAGTTATATCACCCCCTCGCTTTACTTTGGCGGTGAACCAGTGCGCGCGTTGATCGCGGCCGACAGCTCCTCCGCGCCGATCACCCGCATCTTTGCTACGATCGTCGTCGAACGTTTTCTGGGCGGGTTGAGCCTCGCCTTTTTCATCCTCATTGGAGGCTTCTTCGCCTTTACTTCCCCGCAGGTGACGCACATCGAAAAGCAGGCAGTTCTCATCGGCGTACCGTTCATCTCATTCTGGATCGCCGTCGCACTCATCGACTTTGCGGGGAACTACAAGTGGATAAGCCGTATCATCCGTTCGCTGGGGCGAGTTTTCGCCCGTTGGAAAGGGGGACTCGAACGGGCAGCGGACAAGGTTGCTGAGACAGAGGATGAGGTATATTACGCCTTTACCAAGCACTGGCGGGCAACGCTCCTCTCACTGCTGATCCAGTTGGTGTCTAATCTTCTCACCTACATCCGCCCACTTGTGTTCTTCTACTTCTCTTCCCATACCATACTTACGTTTTCTCAGCTCTCTCTTGTGTTTACACTCAGTATTATTATGTCCACTGTGCTCTGGTTTACACCGGGTGGATTGGGAACCGGAGAGGCTGCGCTCATTGGGATCTTCGCCCTCGTTGGCATCGCCAAGGATGGAGCGGTCGCCTTTTCACTCTCCTACAAGGCCTTCGAGCTGCTCGTGGTCGCCATCGGCATGGCCTATGTCTTTCATAAAGGGATTGGTCGTATGTGGCACCGCGTGAGACACGACTCACAACGCACGAAGTAATCCCAGCTGTTGATAAAGAACCCGGCACTGGTTATTATTTAACCTATTGATGATCAATCACCTAATAATTAGAAGGCGAAGATATGCGATGGAATGACTGTAATCCTGATGAGATGGCCCTTGCACAGCTGCTTGCGCAAGCATGTCGGCTCGCCAAATGGCGATTGCGTGTGCATATTGAAAAGGTAGGGATTCACTCTGGCCAAGCGCAAGTCCTGGCTCATCTAGACGGACACGACAATGTCCCACAGTCGAAAATCGCACGGGCGATGAACGCCAGCCCTGCGGCAATGACGAGCATTCTACAGCGAATGGAACGCGATGGGTGGATCACGCGCGCAAGAGACACATCCGATCAGAGGATCGTGCGCATCTGCTTGACTGAGAAGGCAAAGGAGTGTGAAAGGAAGATCAAGAACTCGTTCGTGGAGATCGATGAAGAGATCTCCTCAATCTACACACAGGAAGAGCGAGCAGATCTGCGCCGTCTTCTCCTGAAGCTAAATGAGCACTTCTCTAAGGATGATGGATCATCGACAGGTACGGGAACTGATAGTAGAAGAAGGAAAATCTGAAAAAATAGCACTTAAAGTTAAATGCAAAACACATAAGGAGGAAAGAATGAAGCGAACAATTAGTTTAATTATGATTATAGGACTTGCACTGAGTGTTTCATCGTATGCGCAATCGGACCTGGATACGTTTCCGATCGGGACGACGCAGATGGTCTACCGGATAACAACCGAGGATATGGAGAGGCCACAGTCGCTTGGGCTCACGATCGTCTCCCACGGGGATGATGACTACACACTCTCCATGAACATAGAAGCAAGCGGAACTGCGGATCAGTTGCAAGGCTTCGGCTTCCTGTTCAGCGGAGCGCAGATGTCATACGCGGGCGGAAAGAATGTCAGCTACTCACCTTTGCAGGCGCTAATGGAGCAACGCTCTCACCTACAGACCGGAAATGACTACATCCTTCCCGGAGGTGGCTCGTTCAAAGATATCATAAGTGTGGAGATCGCTGGTGTGCAGTGTCTACAGGGTTTGTTTGTCGACTCGTCTAATGCGGATACAAGGACGACGATGGCGTTCAGTATCTCTGATCCGGTGTACATGTTCCCATTCGTACGCGTTGAGGAGCTGCGTGAGGGGAAGTGGGTTACCACCCTGCAGATGGAACTGACGCAGTACTCATTTACCCCACCGGAGGGTTAGTGATGCCGTTACTCAGCTTGAGAAACGTAACCAAGGACTACAAATTAGGGACGACGGTCGTGCGCGCCCTGCGTGGGCTCGATCTCGATATTGACAAGGGAGAGATCGTCGCCATCATGGGGCCTTCTGGCTCGGGAAAGTCTACACTGATGCACATCCTCGGATGCCTAGATGTTCCCACCTCAGGGGAGGCATCGATCGAGGAAGAGCAGATTCGCTCCCTGAGTGAAAGCCGACTCGTGGAGCTACGTGGCCGCAAGATTGGGTTTGTCTTCCAGACGTTCAATCTGATGCAGACGCTGAGTGCGCAGCAGAATGTGGAGCTGCCAATGATCTTTCAGGGAGTGAAGAAGAAGGAACGTGCGCAGCGCGCGGTAGAACTCTTGACCAAGGTTGGCCTGTCAGATCGCATACATCATCGGCCTAATGAGCTGTCCGGTGGGGAGCGCCAACGGGTGGCGATCGCACGAGCGCTGGCAAACGATCCTGAGATTCTCTTCGCCGATGAACCGACTGGAAACCTTGACTCCGAAAGCGGAGGAACGATCCTCGAATTGCTGAAGAGCCTGAGCACGCAGGACGGGAAGACGGTGATCATCGTCACGCACGATCCCGATGCAGCGGCGATCGCCGAGCGGATCATTCATCTGCACGATGGTCGCGTGGTGGAGGAGGAGCATAGTGTTTAAGGATTTCTTCATGCTCGCGGCGCGCAGTATCACCCATCGCAAGATGCGCAGTTGGTTGACGGTAATCGGTGTCTTCATCGGGATCACTGCGGTAGTAGCATTGATCTCGGTCGGCCTCGGCCTCAATAAGACGGTGGAGCAGCAGGTGGCCGGTGTCTTCGGCGTGGACACGTTCGTCCTCGTTCCGAAGGGATCGTTCGGGCCCCAGAGGCATGCTGGAGGCTCCTCAGATCAGTACGCACTCGACCTTGAATTCCTGAAGTCGATCCCCGGAGTGAAGATTGCTGCGGCGGTGAGGCAGCGCACCGGTTTCGTACAGGGACCGACGAAGGCGGATGGCACATCGACCCAGGGGTTCCTCCCGGTGATGGGACTATCGACAGAGTTGATGAATGAGTTCGAGTCATTCACCGGGGAACTCACGGTTCAGCCAGGCGGACGGTTGTTCACCCCGCAAGACGTGGACGTTGCCGTCCTCGGAGCGGACACTGCTGAGCGACTCGAGGCGAAGGTCGGTGACTCGATCCTCGTCGCCGGTGATGACAACAAGGAACTCAATCTCACGGTAGTGGGAATCATGGCGCCAAGTGATGAACAGGCATCAACCGATTCCAGTGCAGGCTACTCCGCGGGAATGACTTCCGGCCAGAATGAGGACACGATCTATGTTCCCTACGATACCATGAGCCTGCTGTGGGGGGAGGCCAGCGATGTGTTGGTAACCCTTGTGCGCACCCAGCCGGGCGCCGATGTGAATGAGGTAGCAGACCGCGTGGAAAGGGATCTAGGTGCGCGTGGTTCGAAGATATCAGCGATTACGTACAGTGACATCTCCGATGCCATTGGGACGATGACGACCACCGTCAGTGCCTTTCTCGCTGCGATCGCGGGGATTGCCCTTCTCGTTGGTGCTGTTGGAGTGATGAACACGATGTTCACGTCCGTCCTCGAACGGACAAAGGAGATCGGTGTGATGAAAGCGGTAGGAGCGAAGAATTCTCACATCCTGACGATCTTCCTGATCGAGTCCGGTTTGATGGGATTTGTCGGCGGAGTGGCCGGAACCCTGGCGGGCCTCGGTCTGAGCGGCCTGGCATCGATGTTCATCGGGCGCTCCTTTGGGGTGCACATGGCCGTTGTGGCCAGTCCGTCCTTGATCATGATTACGCTTGCCGGCTCATTCTTGCTCGGAGCATTGGCCGGTCTATGGCCAGCGTGGCGAGCGTCGAAGCTGCCGGTTGTGGATGCTCTACGCTACGAGTAGCGCGCTATGAATAGATCTGGAATCGCTCTCGTGAGGTGAGGCTTGCTCCGAGCACGCCGATCAGCCCTCCGAGTATGATCCCGACCAGCGATCCAACCAGGCTGACCATGAGCACTCTCCCCGGAAGGAGGAGTCCGCAGGCGGCATGAATCGTCGCCTGCGGATGGCTGAGAGCAAGAAAGTGCGAAAGATAGACAACGACTACAAGCAGCATTGCGGCGATAATCCCGCACAATACGCCTAATGCAACCACTGGAGGCTGCAAAACCCACTCCGGGGTTCCGGCCAATCGAAGGAGCCTGATCTCCGCAGAGAAGCGATCAAGTAATTGCGAAAACGCCTTCCGAGCGAGGATCAGGCTACCAGCGATACATACAATGAGAGCTGCAAGCAGGCCAAGGCGTAGTGTGCTCGATAGGGAGACGTTCGTCCCTTGCGCCCCCGCCACGGAATCGATGTTTGTTATCCCCGCCATTTCCGTGATCGTTTCCTGTAGGGATGCCACAGCGGATGGATTCACCGCTTGGATGATGAAGACACCGCCTGCTTGATCAAGCCCCAGCTCCTGCGCGAAGCGATAGTTGATCGTCTTCGTCTCCGGTAAATTTCTTAACTTCAGATAGAGAGACTGCACGTCGTCAGACGACAGCTGTGATGAGAGGTAGACTACCATCTCTCCAGGAGCGAGTGCCGGGCCATTCTCTTGTCCCGTAGTATCTCCAACGAGGAAAAACCCAGCGAAGATGAGAAGGGCAGCGAAGACGAGACCGACGACACCGAGGAAGAGCGCGCCAATACGGCCATTTATCTTCCCCAAAAGGTTCCCAAACAGGAAGAAGAATCTGCTCATGATCTCTCCTCGATTCGTCTATCCACCAGCTCCACAATTCGCGCTGAGGACACCGCGCGCGGGATAGAATTGCGGGTAGTAGCAAGTATCGTAAAACCCCGTTTGTTCAATTGAGAAAGTAGTTCATAGATCTGGCCTTGCTCCTCGGAGGAGAGGTCGACAAATGGATCATCCAAGAGGAGGAGGAGTGGCTCGTCACAGATCGAGAGAGCGATTCCCAACCGCACCCGATCGAACGGGTCAAGCTCAGTCGCCATCTGCGCCAGCTTCGATGTTAGGCCGACTTGATCGAGGGCAGCGAGCGCCTTCTCCTCAGCCTGTTCACGGAAGTCGCCGAGACCGCGCAACTTGAATGTAACGTTCTCCATCACCGTCTTCTCGAGTGGAACAAAACCCTGGGGGAGAAGGCCAATCTGCCGCCGGAGATCGAACGCCTTCTTCCTGCTTAGACGGGCAATGTTGCGGCCATAGACGAGGATCTGCCCCTGCTGTGGTTTGATCTGCGCTCCAAGCAGACCGATGAGAATCGACTTCCCCGCTGCTGCCGGACCGACGAGGAAGACCAGGTCGCCACGGTTGACGCGTAAGTGCACATCGTCAAGGACCTTGATCCCGTCTTCGCTAACGAAGCTAAGTTCTGAAAGCTGGATAATCACGGACATCGAGCGATCACGTACCTTTCCTTCTCAGCGAAATCCCGCTCAACGCGAATGTCAGCAAATCCGGCATCCTTCATCTGATCTCTGACCATCGTCCCCTGCCCATCGCCTATCTCAAACAGAGCACTCCCACCCGCATGCATGTGCTCCTTCAGCCCCTGCACCAGCTTCGCTATCTCTTCTAGCCCTCCCTTACCGCCGTTGAGCGCGCTGTGAGGTTCATGCTCTCGCACCTCATCGGGGAGGTGATTCATCTTCTCCTCAGGTATATATGGCGGATTGGAGACGATTAAGTCAAATTTGCCGGGCACGCGCTCGAACCAGTCGCTTCGAATAACGTCGACACGATCAGTAACTTCGTTCAATTCAGCGTTCTCCTGTGCTAGCTGCACGGCATCGGCGGATAGATCGACAGCAGTGACCTTCACACGCGGGAGGTACTTCGCCAGTGAGACGGCAATCACACCTGATCCAGTCCCCAAATCCAGGCATGCGAGGTCACGATCGCGCTCGACGAGACCAAGCGCCTTCTCCAGAAGCTCCTCTGTCTCGGGACGGGGGATGAATACATCGTCGCGCACGCGAAAGCGCAGCCCGTAGAATTGAACTTCGCCGGTCAGGTATTGACGGGGGACACCGGAACGGCGTTTCTTGATGATCTCACGAAACTGTGCTCGCTCGTCGGGAGTGAGGGGGGTATCCGGGGAAAGGTAGAGGTGTAGCCGGTCGACATTCATCACGTGTGCAAGGAGGATCTCCGCTTCCAATCGCGGTTGGGCAATACCAGCCTCTTTGAAGTATCCTCGCGTCCACTTGAGGATCTCTCGCACAGTCCAATTGACAGTCAGCGCGCTCCCCCCCATCTACCTCATCGAACGTACGCTTTTCCAGTACACAATAGCAAAATCTTGCACGCAAGTCAAGCAGTGTATACAATCAACGTCAAACGAAGTAGATGGAAGATACGGCTCAGACTGCTTTTCTTGATACTATTAAGCAATGAGCAACAGGAGGTTGCAGCATGTTGAATCTGTCTTTGTACTTCTTATTCATCATTGGGAGTGCCGCGATCGCGGCCGTACATGGAATCATTGGGCCCGTCGGCGTAGTTCCCAGTTTGGTTATGAATCTAGTCGTCGGTGGCGCTGTGGGCGCTCTTCTTTCCTGGACCACCATCAGCGTGTGGAAGAGAGTGCGTGAGGAGATCAGGCAGGAGGGTGCCGCTACACGCCTGCGCGACAGTCTTCTTATCGGCGGGGTCGGTATTCTGTTCGGGCTTGCCATCAGTTACGCTCTGTCACTCATCTTTCCCGATGCGCTCGGGGTGGGGATAGCTCGTGGCCTCATTCTCCTCATCAGTCTGGGGTTTGGCTTGTCGATCGGATACACGCTTGATTCTCCTCTGCCCCTGAAGGGGAGGGAGGGAGAGAGACCGCCTCATCTGCAAAAGAAGAACGGTGCTGTATCGAGCAAGGTGATCGATACAAGCGTGATCATCGATGGTCGCATTGGGGATCTGGTGCGCACGGGTTTCATCGAGGGAGAGATTATCATTCCCGAGTTCGTCCTCGCCGAGTTGCAAAACATCGCCGACTCCTCGAACAGCCTCCGTCGCCGAAAGGGTCGGCGTGGTCTTGACATCCTCGGAGATCTGATGAACGACGATCACGTGATGATTCGGGTACTCAATCGGGACTATCCCTCCATAAAGGAAGTGGATCACAAACTGATTCGCCTGGCGAAAGAGGAGCACGGATCGTTGATCACGACCGATTACAACCTGAATCGAGTCGCTCAGGTCAAGGGGGTGAAGGTATTGAACATCAACGAGCTAGCGAATACTGTTAAGCCCAGATTCATCCCTGGCGAATCTCTCGACATCGAGGTGATCGACCGAGGAGAGGAGATCGGCCAGGGCGTCGGCTACCTTGATGACGGGACGATGGTCGTGGTAGAAAACGGAAGACGCCACATCGGCCGGACGATCAAGACGACGGTAAAGAGTACATTGCAAACAGAAGCCGGACGGATGCTGTTCGTCGAGCCGTGCGGCGAATCCCCCCGCTGGGAACGGTAAAGGAGACTGAAATGAAACACGTTATTATTGTGACAATCTTGGGAGGAATCCTCTTCCTCCTCACTGGATGCTCTCTTCTGCAGCAGAATGGGCCGGCCCTCGAGAACTGGCAACCGACACTCTCTCCGGACAACACAACGATCGCCTATGCCTCGCCGGGAGAGAAGGGGTTCGAACTCTTCACCCGCAATCTAGAGACGGGAGAAGTCACCCAGCTAACTCAGAACGAAGTCGATGACTGGGCACCGAGCTGGTCACCGCAGGGAGACAAGCTTGTCTTCTCTTCGAATCGTGACAAGAATACAGACTTGTACATCATCGACCTCTCTACGCTGGAGGTAATACGACTGACGACGCACGACGGGGAGGACATCAACCCGTACTGGGCAGCGAACAATGAGATCCTATTCAACTCCAATCGCGCGGACAAGTGGCGCATGTACATGATCGACCCCGACGGCAAGAACCTCACCCTGATCGGCGAGCTAGAGACAACGGAGTAGTCGCGTGGAAGAGCGCGTGAGCGCCGTCATCCTCGCCGCGGGGAGAGGAACAAGAATAGGAGCGGACAGGAACAAGGTTTACCTGAAAATCGCCTCCCGTCCGCTCCTCTCCTACACCCTTACCACATTCGCCGTATGCGAGAAGATCGACGAGATCATCCTCGTGATCGCTCCAGGAGAGGAGAGCGACGCATCGAAGCTCACCTCCGGCATCGAGAAAGATACCAAGATCGTCCACGGCGGCGCGCGGCGGCAGGATTCCTCCTTCGCCGGCATATCAGCGTGCAGTGGCGACATCGTCCTCATCCACGATGCCGCCCGGCCGTTCGTCAGCAGCAAGCTGATCGCCAGATTGATTGATGCGACGCGCGAACACGGCGCTTGTGTCCCAGTACTACCGGTGGTAGACACGATCAGGCTCGGAGCGCTCGATCTCCCGCTCGAATCAGGTACGGTCGATCGCTCGAAGCTACTGCGCATGCAGACCCCGCAGGGATTCTCGCGCGCGCTGATCCAGAAAGCGCTGTCGGAAACCGACAACGACGTCACAGATGACGCAGCGGCCGTCCTTGAACTGGGGACAGAAGTGTGGACCGTTGCTGGAGAAGAGACAAACATCAAAGTTACGACGAGAGACGATCTCGTTTTCGCCGAGATGATCGCCGCATCCAGAAAATAACCACTACTTTCACTTGTCAGCCCGCTCAAGCACTGCCCTAATCACGAAGTACCTAAAATGCAGCGCATCTCATAAATACTGCTCAACATACGACGAACTGCCCGCCACAAGCGGTCGGTGTATCAAGAAGCTTTGTAAGAAGCACGCCCCAAGGGGTGGGGGATCAACCCCTGTAGGGGATTGACAAAGCCTCCATTCGTACAATTCGCTCCATTTGCAAGATTCGTGACAGACCTATTCGTTCTGCGTTCCGCATGCGCACTTCTGCACTCCC
>CAYQFN010000036.1:0-9430 GCA_964416685.1 uncultured Thermotogae bacterium
AAACGACAAGGAATCGGTTGCTTTCTCATCACCTATCACCCATTACCCATCACTGCTTAGCAACAGACTTGGGGTAAAGTCGCGTAGGGTGGAGCCGCCGACGAATTCACGCAATATGGAGTTGCCCGGGATCCTCTTGGGTGTGTAGGGATCAAACCAGCGCAGGAAGGCGAGCAACCTCTCCGCCTCAATCCGCGCTCGAGGATCACTGACCTGCAACAGGAGCGGCTCAACAAGTGGCTTGAGTACGGATAATTCGTAGGCAAGCGCTGAATTAAACATCACATCGGCCTGCTCCTGGTAGGGGAAGATGTTCTGTTTCTCTCCCCGGCGTACGTCATCCCACATTTCCAGCGTCTTCGCCGCCGAGTAGCCGCGATAGACAGCATCGCGAACGATACGCCGGATCAGGCGTGTGTCGGTGGTGGAGACACGGTTGTGGCTGTCCAGGTTAAGCTGGGTCAGTGCTGAGACGAAGATGCGGAATACCTCGCCATCGGAAAATCCCTCCAAAAGCCCTGGATTGAGACCATGAATCCCTTCAACAATCAGGATCTGGTCCGGCTTCAAGTGAACTGTTTCTCCATCATCACGGCATCCGGTTCGGAAGTTGTATTCGGGAATTGTCACCTTCTCGCCGCGTAGCAGGGCGTGCAGTTGCTCCTGAAAGTAGTCAACATCGAGCGCGGAGAGGGAATCGAAGTCGATCTTTCCCCCACGCGCCTCGAGCTGCTCTCGCGGGATGAAGTAGTTATCCATCCCCAGCGGATATGGGTGAATCCCGTTAGCGGCCAGCTGCACCGCCAGTCGCTTGGAGAATGTTGTTTTCCCTGATGATGACGGTCCGGCGATGAACACGAGGCGATGTTCAGCATCGTGCCGCCGGGCAAGAGTCGAAGCGATCTCTGCGATACGCTGTTCGTGCAACGCCTCGGAGACGAGGATCACTTCTTCGATTCGCCCGGAGCGAATTGCCTCGTTTAGGGAGCCGACGTTGCGTATCCCCACAACATCGAGCCACTTCCCGTACTCATTGAACACGCGGCGCAGTTCGGTGAAGCGTTGTGCCGGCAGGAGGCGCTTCGTATCCTCACGGCGCGGGAAGCGGAGGATAAACCCATCAGAGAAGGCCTCTAATGTAAATGTATGTAACGCACCTGTCGTTGCCACCATGTACCCATACGAGTAGTCGGAGAAGCCATTGAGCGAGTAGAGGTGGATATGATCATCGGTGATATCCTTTAGCAACTGCACCTTGTCATGCTCGCCACGCGCCGCGAAAATCGCAGCGGCTTCGGGAACAGTGGTGCGCAATCTCTCGATCGGAAGATCATCGGCGACAAGCTGGCGCATGTGCTCCTTGAGGTTGGATAGCTCATCAAGAGTAAACATATCGCGATTCTCCACGCGGCAGAAGTAGCCGCCGTAGGGGACGGAATAGTCGACAAAGACGTGCGCCTCTGGGTACAGCTCGTGCGCGGCGACGATCAACAGAAAGGAGAGGCTACGACAGTAGATGCGCATCCCATCCGAATCGGAGACAAATATCGGCTCAACGTTTGCATCGATTACCACCGGCCAGGCGAGCTCGCGCAGAGTTCCGTCAACAAGAGCCGCGACGGGAGGATTGCCGCGATCGGGGTACGCCGTCTTCAGGAACTCGTGCAAAGACGTGCCTCGCGGACCGGCAAAAATCCTTCCATCAGAAAGCTCTATCTGCACCGTATCCCTTGGTTTACCTGGCTTAATTACCTGTTTCTTGTTAGTCATTCCATCTTTCCTCCGTGTGGGGTGATCACTCTATCTCTTAGCCACCGGGTTGTCAAATGAAGAAATGCGGATCGCAGAATGCGGAACGCGGAACCTAGAACGAGAAGCTCATCCCAGCAAAGGGCATCGAGGTTGTATGCTTGTGTAGCGTGTGCAGCTAGTCTGCCACGTTGAGGGACAGCGCGCAAAGCCAACGTTGGCCACCTCTATGGAGCAAGCCTCCACAGGGCAGGCAGGAATGCAGCGCTAGACAAGATCCACGGAAGACGTTGTCGGTTGCCCGGCTGAAATGTGGACAGTGTACAACGCGACCGTGCCCTCAAGCTGAGCGCTATTTCCCAATCAGCGGGAGGACGGTGCTGATCACGGTGTCGATGGTGCGGTTGGCCGCATCCAGGGTGCGCTGAGACGATGGTTCGTCCGCACCGTCTCCGCGTAGGCTACTAGCGGATATCCCGTACGTCGCTGCCTCTGTCTGCCATAGCGACGGGATCGCGTCGGGGAGAACAACATCGTTCATCTGCGCCCAAGCGAGGGTCCACGCGCGCGCTACGTTCTCCACCGCATATCCGCCGCCGCCGAGCGCAAGCCACGGCGTGTTGAGGGCCCGCACATGCTTGACATAGGCTTCGAACATGTTCAGGCTCATCCCGAGACTGGCGACTCGATCGCCGAGGAGCGCGTCGGCGCCAAGCTGCGTAACGATAACGTCTGGTGAGAAAGCATCGAGCGCGGGGAAGATTACCTCTGAGAAGACGCGCTCGTAGACGTCATCGCGGGAGCCCGGTGGAAGGGGGATGTTCACTGCGTAGCCACGTCCCTCTTCCTGTCCGATCTCGTCGGTAAACCCGGTTCCGGGGAAGATCGTGTGCCCGTCTTGATGTGCGGATATCGTCAACACGCGCTCTGTCCTGTAGAACGCGTGCTGTACCCCATCGCCGTGGTGAGCGTCGATGTCGACATAGCCAACCCGCTTTCCGCCGGCGACAAGGACGTTGATCGCTAACACAACGTCGTTGATATGACAGAACCCAGACGCGCGCGCGGGCATGGCGTGGTGCAGTCCGCCGGACATATTGAACGCGATCGATCCCGCACCGGAGAGGATATGCTGCGCCCCGTCGATGGATGCGCCAGCAACGAGCATTCCCCATTCGTACACCCCAGGGAAGACAGGATTGTCCGCCGTCCCTAGACCGTGTGAAAACTGGTTAGGAACCCACATTCCAGAATCAGCCAGCCGGAGTGCTTCTAGATAACCGGCGTTGTGAAACGTCAACGCCTCGTCTTCTGTCGCCTCACGCGGCTGACAGATGATCACTCCATCGCGATCGATAAGACCGTACATATTCATAAGGTCATACGCCAAACCCAAGCGATACGTCTTGAAAGGGTGATACTCCCCAAAGTCAAACGATAGCAGTTTCCGTGGATCGACAAGACAATTGCTCACCAGAGACCTCCTTTACGCCAGAATCATACAACGAGCATGCGGTGATGGCAATCGGCGCAGAACGGGAAACGGCGGAACAATTGAGAAAACAGCAATGGCGGAGGGCTTAGTCCGGACGATGGCTGATGTGTAAGTCGTTATCCAACGCGGTGTTAAGGTGAAATACGAACGTGGGGATAGATCTATAGGTCAGTGAAGGTCATTCTCGTTCTCTGGCCGGGCTGCACGAAGAAAAGGCATAAGTTGTCTACGTTTATTCTGCGGCGTAGAATGGCCTCATGAATGATGATGTGAGCAGCGGTTCACCACACACAGGCTCTGGCGTCGGCGTAACCCTACTCGGTATGGCTATCAACGCGGTGCTCCTCGCGATCAAGGTTGTGGTCGGTCTGTCAACCGGGTCGATCGCCCTCATCGCCGACGGAATACACTCGGGATCGGATATCGCGACCGATCTTGCAGTGATCGGTGGGATAAGATTAGCGTCGAGACCCGCTGACTCCAGTCATCCCTACGGACATGGACGCTACGAGACGCTCGCCGGCGGGCTGGTTGCGGGAGCGCTGATCTTGGTAGGTCTGTACATCGCTTGGGATGCGGGATCAGCGCTATACGCAAATCGCGTGAGCTATCCCGGAATTCCCATCATCATTGTGGCGATTTTCTCCATCTTCAGCAAGGAGTGGGTTTACCGACGTACGATCCGCGCAGCCAGACGCGTGAAGAGCACGGCCATGCAGGCTAACGCCTGGCATCATCGCTCAGATGCCCTCTCATCGGTGGCGGTCCTGTTTGGAGGAATCGGTGGTCTTATCGGCTGGGGGCACGCCGATCAGATAGCCGGTATCGTGGTAGGTGCGATGGTCGTCGCTGTTGGTGCGAAGACTGTGCGTGACGTGCTGCACGAACTGCTAGAGGGATCGCTATCCGCGGCTGAGATTGAGACGATTCAGCAGGCGGTAGAGCGCATTCCAGACGTGCGGAGCTTCCACAAACTGCGCGCGCGAAGCGTGGGGCGGGAGGCGTTGATTGATCTACACGTCCTCGTCGATCCGCAGCTTTCGCTCATGAAGGCACACGAAGTATCGATGATGGTGGAGGATGCTGTGAGAGCGGTCTGCGATCGTCCGGTCAACGTGACCGTGCACATCGAGCCTGATTCACCGGAGCTTGCCGATCACAACCGATCTTAGTTGGAGTCCGTGAGAGACTGTGCGATGGCATCGAGCTGGGGAAAGCTAAGCGCCTCTCCGCGCAGGGTGGGATCGATGTTGAGCGAGAGAAGGATCTCCTCGATGTCGCGGCTTGGAAAGAGATCGCGCAAGGCGCTGCGGATCATCTTCCTCCGTTTACCGTACACCGCGCGCACGACGGCGAAGAAGTCCTCTGCGTTGGCGTTGAAACGGTCTTCATCGAGAAACGACATCCTCCACAGCGTGGAATCCACATCAGGGACAGGGAAGAATGAGGTCCGTTGCACGCTGCACAGCACGCGTACATGTGCGTAGGCCTGTACTAACACTCCAAGCGATGTCCCATCTTTGCCCGGGCTGTGTGTGATCTTCGCGGCCACTTCGCGCTGGGTGAGGAGGAGCGCTGATGAGATGTGGTCTCTTTGCGCCACTAGGTGCTTGAGGATCGGAGCGGTGATGCGATAGGGGATGTTCCCCACCACGAATGCCTTGCTGTCTGCAAACTCCTCAGCAAAGGAAAACGAGAGGAAGTCCTGACGGCGAATCTCAACCTTCTCCTGCTGCCCGACGGTCCGTTTGAGGATTCCTACGAGCCGTCGATCGAGCTCGACGGCGATCACGCGATCGGCAATCTTGGCCAGCTCACGAGTGAGGGTCCCCAGCCCGGCACCGATCTCCACGATCTGGCTCGGGTTGGCCTCCTTCACCTCGTCGATGATCCTATCAAGTGCCCCAAAATCGATGAGGAAATTCTGGCCCAGGCGCTTGCTCGGGTGGATGCCCGCCTCCTGTAACAGAGCGGCGACTTCCCTCTTCGATGTCAGGTTGCTACTTGCCAACGTGCTCTGTGATCCAGGCTGTGATCGCATCGGTCACCCTGGCGTCGACCGGTTCATCCAAGTGGCGATACGTAAGATTCGGCTCTTCCGGGTGATGGCGCATGAGGTGATTGAGATCGGGGATGAGATCGACTGTAACGTCGGTGTTCCCCGCCTCTTTGAGTGCGGATGCAAGGAGGGTCGCCTCGCCTGCCGGCACCTGATAGTCCTTCTCCCCCTGCACGATCAGCACCGGACACCTCACTTTCTCGATTGTCTTAATTGGATCGTGGCGGAAGTGCTCGCGCAGCCAGGAGAGGGAGGTCATCTTAAGTTCGCTGTACTTCTCCTGTGTGAGCCATGGCATCGCGTCCGCGAGCTGATCGAAGGTATAGTCCGACCAATCGCCGCTACTGTTGCGGACAAAGTTGAGGTACTGATCCTCCTGTGCCAGCGCTGTCTGTACCTCGTTCTCGCTCCTCCCCATGGCACGGTTTGCCTCTTCTATCTGTGCACGGATGATCCAGTCGAGGGAATGCGCGGGAGCAGCGAGAAGGACGACTCCATCTAGGTCGCTGTCTTCAGTGGCGATGATCGGGGCAAGGATTCCTCCCTCGCTGTGCCCGAGGAGGAAGACCCGCTGCGGATCGATCCCCGCTGAGCTTTTAAGCGCACTCAGCGCGGCGCGCGCATCGACCATGAGGTCTTCCATCGATACATGCGCGAATACGCCACCACTCTGCCCCACTCCGCGCTTGTCGTAGCGAAGCGATCCGATCCCCGCTTTGGCCAGGGACGCCGCGAGCTGGCGAAAGACGTCGGTCTTCAACCCGGTCGCGTTTTCATCGCGGTCGACCGGCCCTGATCCGGCGATGAACAGAACGCCCGGGACCGGTCCATCGGCGTCAGCGGGCAGCGTGAGCGTCGCAGCGAGGGTGAGATCGCCGCTTGCAAAGGTCATGTCCCTTTCTACAACACCCTCGATTGTTCCTTCTGGAGCCGGTGCTGCGGGGAGCATTATCCCGCCTGGGAAGACCTGTGCGTTGTACGCATGTACCCCTTGTGCATCGTTGATTACGCCGACCAGCTTCCCCTGGTAGGCGATCAAGGTGATCAATAGGTCGCCGAGGTGAAGGTCGTAGCGCTGCCCATCGTAGGTCCTATCGCCGGAGGTGAAGGTGATCTCTACTGGATCATCGATCTTGGCCGGGAGCGACAGCAGTGCCTGTGGGACCACAGCGGTGAACTGGGACGGGATCGCTCCTGTCTGCAGTCCAAGGAAGAGGATTACGTAGTGGCTGATCAGGTTGTTGTCGAGAATCACGATGTTCTTCCCCGCTACGTCGGACTCCTGCTGCGCCGTACCGACACGGGTCTCCATGTGCAGCCCCTTGATCCCCATCTGCGCCGAGATGATCTGCGATCCGGACGGGGTATCCGCTGCCAAGTGATATAGAACGGGCATGAACTCCCGATCGAACTCATATTGCTGGGCGAGAGTGATATTCTGAGCGCTCACCGACATCGTCTCCTGAGACAGAAGCATGTAGCCCTCCGCTGGGGAGAAGAAGAGCGTGTACTGCTCGTCGATTATGCGTTGTCCAGCCTGCTCGACGACGAACTGTCCACTGTCGATCAGCTGTCCCTGTTCTGTTGGTGGTGGTGCCTGCGGCTGTGGCGCCTGCGGCTGTGGCGCAACAAGGCCGAAGAAGAGAATTGCCCCGACGACTGCTAGCGCTATTAGAATTGTCTTTTCCATCGCTACCTCCTCTACTGTGCCTACTTCCAACGCGTCAGGATCTGTTCCCGATGAAACACCCTGATGGCAAAGTATAGCACGATAACGCTCGCTATGAACAATACAAGTCCCTCCAGCCCGATGAGCCACAGGCTGACGAGTGTCTTCTTGCTGGTGTAGATGATGAGAGGGACAATCGCGGGGATGATGGCGAAGCTTGAGATTTGGTAAGCGGCGCGGGCGTCGGTGGCGCGCGAGGAGACAAGGAGCGGCGAGAGGCCAAAGATGGCGGCGATCGCCAACGGGATTATCACCGGCAGAATGGGAAAGTACATCAACACTTGATAAAGAAATCCCTTGAAATGGACTAGTTACGTAGCGAGACTAGTCCATTTTAAGAGATTGTCTTATTCTCGTTTAATGAAAGATAGAATACCGGTGCGGAAGAGTACACCTTGGGTTGTATAATCGCTGATGACGCCCGCGATGCGGCGTTGAGCGCATCAACATGGGCTCGATCGTCCCTGATAATCTCTCATACCGCTGCTGGGAGAAAAAGATCGGCAAGGCCGAAGAAATTCTGCAGGGTAAGCGACTTCCAGATCATGTCGAGTGGCTTCTGGCTTGCCTGCGACGTTGCTGGACAGCGAGCGGCACAGACAGGCAGCAGAAATATAGGGAAGACAACTGAGTGCAAAGCTAGGGACGATCAGGTTTTGCCTTCGTAGCGTGTGCAGTTTATCTGCCACGTTGAGGGATGACCACGATGTGACACGACAAGCCCAGCGTTGCATGCCCCCAGCGGAGTAAGGCTCCAAGGGGCAGGAAGCGATGCAGCGCTACACAAGACAGGCTCTTGCCTTCGTAGCGTGTGCAGCTTGCCTGCCACGTTGTGGAGGCCAATCCTCCAAGAGCAATGCTGTAGACAAGCTACAGCACAAGACCCTCGCTTTTGTAGCGTGCGCAGTTTATCTGCCACGTTATTGGACAGCGAACGGGCGAGAGGAAAGGCCTCTGCGCGAGGACGCTGTGCTCTTTGTCATCATTCATTATAGCTTATACTCCCCGAAGCTTGACATCGAACCAAATTTCCGCTAGCGTTGCTTCTGCCGACTGCCGACTGCCGACTGCTATGACGTAGGAAGTGAAGAATGTTTGATTCTCTTACCGATCGATTGACGTCCGTCTTCTCACGTCTCAAGGGGAAAGGGAAGCTGTCCGCCAATGATGTGAAGGAAGGCTTGCGCGAGATCAGGCTAGCCCTGCTGGAGGCGGATGTCAACTACAAAGTTGTAAAGGACCTCATGTCGCGCGTGCAGGAACGGGCGGTGGGAGAGGAGGTGCTGGAGAGCCTCACTCCGGGGCAGCAGGTGGTGAAGATCGTGCGAGACGAGCTCACCGCGCTCATGGGAGGGCAGAGCGCTGGGCTGGAACTTTCACACCATCCGGCGGTCGTCATGCTCGTCGGCCTGCAGGGATCGGGGAAGACGACAACTGCGGCCAAGCTTGCCCTCCACCTGCAAAAAGAAGGGAGGAAACCGGTCCTCGTCGCCGCTGACGTATATCGCCCGGCCGCAATCGCACAACTGCAGACCCTCGGCGACAACCTGGAGATCCCCGTCGTTATCGGAGATCAGAAGCATCCGGTGAAGATCGCATCCGCTGGCGTAGAATGGGCACAGGAGAACCTGCGTGATGTTGTCCTCATTGACACTGCTGGGCGCCTGCACATCGACGAGGCGATGATGAAAGAACTCAAGGAGATGAAGGTCGCCGTTGATCCCGATGAGATCCTGTTCGTCGCCGATGCGATGACCGGTCAAGAGGCGGTGAACATCGCGCGCACCTTCAACGATAGCATCGGCTTTTCGGGCGTGATCCTGACCAAGCTCGATGGAGATGCACGCGGCGGCGCAGCTCTCTCTGTACATTACGTCACAGATAAACCAATCAAATTTGTCGGGATGGGTGAGAAGATCGCCGATCTGCAACCGTTCCATCCCGACCGGATGGCCGAGCGAATCCTGGGCATGGGCGACGTGCTCAGTCTCATCGAGCAGGCCGAGACCCAGATGGATCAAAAGAAGGCCGAGCAGCTTGCCCGCCACATCAAGAAGAACCAGTTCACGCTGCAGGACTTCCTCGAACAACTGGAGGAGATGCGCAAACTCGGCCCCCTCTCTGGCATCCTGGACAAGTTCCCGCTGAAGAACAAGATCAAGGGAAACGTGGATGTCGATGAACAGGACCTCACCAAGACGCTGGCTGTCCTGCGGTCGATGACGTTGGAAGAGCGACTCAACCCGTCGATCATCGGTGGCAGCCGCAAGAAGCGCATTGCGCGGGGGAGTGGGACGATGGTGCGCGATGTGAACCGCGTCTTATCGCGGTTCAAGGAATCGAAAAAGGCGATCAAGCTGTTAAGCAGCAAACGCGGTAGCAAAGGGCGTTCGCCGAT
>CAYQFN010000036.1:9530-13483 GCA_964416685.1 uncultured Thermotogae bacterium
TCAGCCCAAAACTTGCCACAAAACGGAATCCTCTTTAGCTTTCGGTCTTGGTTCCGAGTTCTATCGCACTCGTTCGCTATCCCTCGCTCAAGATCGCTAAGATTGCTGTCAGGCTCCAGCTATCAGCCTTCAGCCTCCTCCATTGACTTAGCCAAGTATGAGATGTGAGACTGATTGCATTGCGCAATCTCCAGAAACCATGCGGCTTTTCGTAGCGTGGCAGTTCATCTGCCACGTTCAGACACACCCCAAACGCGAAACGTGGCAGGCAAGCTGCGCACGCTACACAAGCACAACAGACACAGATGTCTCTTTCCTGCTCGCCCTTTCACGCCCTATGCCTTCCGAGTTCTCTCTCCTTTCGGATCACGACAAAATGGGGTAAGATTTATGGCAATGCCGTCAGATATCGACGGTGCAGCATTGGCGGCGCGGCGCTTTAACAATTAGGCGCGAAACGGGAAGCTTATTCCTTAGCTGATAGCTGATAGCTGACAAAACGCGAGGTGAAGTAATGGCAGCAAAGATTCGACTGAAGAGGGTTGGAAGAAAGGGGCAGGCCTCCTACCGCGTGGTCGTCCTCGATGGGCGTAAGCCGCGAGACGCCAAAGTGGTGGAGGATCTCGGTTCCTACGACCCGAGGACCGATCCGGCGACTTATGAGGTAAAGAACGACCTGGCGTTGAAGTGGCTCATGGACGGTGCGAAGGCGACCAAGGCTGCGCGTGACATCCTTTCGCGTGCCGGCGTTATGTCCGCCTGGGACGCGGCCAAGAGGGAGCAGGCAGCCAAAGGCAAGTAGATATGCTATATCGTCTGTGCTTATTCCTAGTGCGCTCGCTCGTTGAAGTTCCCGACGCTGTGCGGATAGACCGCATAGAGACCGAGAAGGTAGACATCTTTTTCCTGCACGTCGGGAAAGAGGATCGCGGACGCGTCCTAGGGCGTGGCGGACGCACGATCGGCGCGTTGCGCACGTTCCTGGAGGGCGTGGCCGCGCGTCTCGATCGGGAAGTTGTAGTCGAGATCGTCGACTGATCCAGAAGATGCGTTTTGACGTACTCACTATCTTTTCCGAAGCACTGACGGGCTTTCTCTCCGTTGGGGTCCTTGGCCAAGCGATAGAGAACCGTTTGATCTCTGTTTATTTGCATGATCTACGTGATTTCACCGATGATCGGCACCGTGTTGTGGACGACCGCCCCTACGGCGGTGGCCCAGGGATGCTTCTCAAGGTGGAGCCGCTCGTGCGGGGGATCGAAGAGATCTCTTCGCAGATGGAGGGGCGCAACTACCGCAAGGTTCTCCTCTCTTCGCAGGGAAGATTGTTCACACAAGATGATGCCATCGAGTGGGGAAAGCTCGACGGGCTGCTCCTCGTCTGCGGTCGCTATGAAGGGGTCGATGAGCGGGTCGTGAAGTTCGTCGATGATGAGGTATCGATTGGGGACTACGTGTTGACTGGAGGAGAGGTTGCCGCTGCAGTGATCATCGAAGCGACGGCGCGCATGCTTCCGGGGATCGTCGGACGATTCGAGTCAGTGACGAGCGATTCCTTCTACGACAAGAATCACCTCGGTCCACCACAGTACACGCGTCCGCCGGAGTTCCGCGGCCTGCGCGTGCCGGAAGTCCTTCTTTCGGGCGATCATGCCCGCATCGAGCGCTTTCGCGAAGAGCGTGCGTGGGAGAAGACGATGCGTAACCGTCCCGATCTTATTGGGCTGGAGCACGCTCCGGAGGAAGCTCCCGGGCAGCCTCAGGATCTTGACAGGGTAAACGACGATGGGTAACCTCTACGTCGCTTTATTGCACTTCCCGATGCGCAACCGCCGCGGCGAGATCGTCGCCACGGCGATGACATCAATCGATGTGCACGACATTGCGCGATCGGCGCGCACCTATGGAGTGGTGCGTTACTTTGTCGTAACACCTCTGCCCTCCCAGCAGCGGATAGGGTGGCGAATAAGGGGATTTTGGACGGAAGGGGAGCGCGCGATGGAGGCGAGCCGGCGCGGTGATGCTCTGGAGATCGTTACGATGACGCAAGACATGGAGGAATCGATCTCCTGGATTCGGGATGCCGAAGGGCAGGAGCCACTTGTAGTTGCAACATCCGCGCGCAAGCACGCGGGGCGATCTGTGAGCTATGGGAAGTTGCGCGCGGAGATTGAGCATGGAGAGCGACCGGTGTTGATCCTGTTTGGAACAGGATGGGGAATGGTCGACGAGGTCATTGAGGCCTGCGACCTGCTCCTTCCGCCGATCATGCCTGAGAGTGACTTCAACCACCTCTCGGTGCGTGCGGCGGCGGCGATCACCCTTGACCGCGTGGCGGGGGATAGAATAGGAGGAGAAGATGGATAGCATTATTAGAGCGGTAGAGAAGAAATACCTGCAAGAGAGGGATACGTCATTCTCTCCCGGTGACATCATACGTATTCATGAGCGGATCTCCGAAGGGGCCAAGGAGCGAATTCAGGTCTTTGAAGGGATCGTCCTCAAGCGGAGCGGAAGCGGGACGAGTGAGATGATCACCGTGCGCAAGATCTCCTCTGGCATCGGAGTGGAGAAGACCTATCCGGTGCATTCGCCAAAGATCGAGGAGATCGAGCTGGTGAAAAAGAACCGGACACGCCAGTCGCGCCCCTACTTCCTGCGTCGACTGCGGCGGATTCGGTGACCGGACACAGGTGGGCTTGTATGCATAGAGAGAATGATAACTCTGTGTTAGGTTTGCCTGCGCGTGTAGCGGAATCTTGTGTAGCATCGGAGCTCGTCCCTGACGTTGCGCTTTTGGGCTTGTGCGACAACATGGCAAAGCACACTGGAGTAAGACTTCACCGGGCAGGCAAGTCCTGCTCCGCAAAAAGTCTATTTCACAGGGTGCCACGCTACGCAAAGCTGTTCTTCCGTAGCGTTGCACCTCGCCTGCGACGTTTCGCTTGTGATCTGAGCCTTTGCATGCGGGGACTGGTTCGTCTTCTCGCGTCAGATCGAGCGAGAAAAGGTGCGTGTTCCCCTTTTGTCCGTCCTGAGGCCATGTAGGAGCACATGATGCGCAAAAAGAGACAAAAAAAAGAAAAAAAACCTGCGCTTATCCTACGGTTGGTGGGGCATTTTGGCTGGAAACCAGGGCGTGTGATGAGAGAAGTTCTCGAATGGGTCGAAGTGATTGTCGTTGCTCTGGCTCTTGCTGGCTTCGTGATGAACGTTATCACCGTGCGCATGCACGTCCCCACCGGATCGATGATCCCTGCAATCGATCCGAAAGACTCCTTTTTTGTTGACATAATATCATACCACTTCTTCTCATACCATTATCGAGATCCTAAGCCAGGTGATATTATAGTCTTTTGGCACACGGATTCGGTCCTGATAAAGAACATCAAATCGGGATCCCTTGCAGAACATGCACGCCTAGCGGCGGGAGAACGGCTGCTCTATGTGAACCGCGAGCCGGTCTTCTCCGCTGCCGGCGCCGATCAGATCGTCGCTTCACTTCCGGTGGGTACGATGGTCGTCCTCAGTCTAGTCAACGCCCCACAGCTCGACTTGGGAACCAAGCAGAGTGGAATGAACTCCCTGGCCGACTTCGGGATTACCCTGCGTGACAGGCGAGTGCGCTATGTGAAGCGCCTGATCGCTGTCGGTGGACAAACCGTACAAGTAAAGGATGGAAGTGTCTACGTGAATGGTAAAAAGCTGACCGGCCCGCGGTTTAATCGAAAGTACACGTCGGGCGACCCGCGCATGCTCTACGGCATGACCCCCACACTCGTTCCAGAGGGGAAGTGGTTCGCCATGGGCGATAACTCCGCAAACTCATGGGACTCGCGCTACTGGGGCTTCGTAGATAAGAGGGATTTCATTGGGGAGCCGTACTTTCGCGTATGGCCGTTCAGTCGCTTTGGGCCGATGAACGGCTACTTCGGATCGTAGAGCTTGAAACG
>CAYQFN010000037.1:0-13267 GCA_964416685.1 uncultured Thermotogae bacterium
CCCTTCGTTTGGGATGGCTTTGTGCCTTTATGGAAGTCTTGGTGTTTGACCGTCTCTCTTGAGAGCGAAGTTCTTGTGACTGAAACAGTGAAAAATCATCGGGTTGGCTAGTTTCGCGACAATCGCGGTGTACTGACACTGGGTGGCGCGTGAACCCGCCTGTCAACGCCTATCTGCACGCACAACGTAGCGGGCCAAGAACGGGAAGAGGAGGAATCCCGTCGCGAGGAGGGCCGCGATGATCGACCAGAAGCGCGCCGTCGTCATATCGGCCACCCCGGTGGCAAAGCGCATCGCCTCGGCCATATAGGTGAGTGGGAGGGCCTTGGAGAGCGCTCGCAGGTAGGAGGGCATGATCTCGACGGGGAAGTAGATCCCCGCGAGGAACATCATGAGCATCGATAAGACGTTTGCGATGTTGCTCGCGCTTGAAGGCTTGCGCACGAGAAGGGCGATCACCGTTCCCAAGCCCATCATCCCGAAGGTCGATGCAGCGACAAGGATCGTGTAGTAGAACCAGTTGACGGAGAACGTCAGGTGCAGAACGCTCATCGCGATACCGAGGGTGATCAACGTAGAGGTGTAGACGACCGCGAGCCTCACGCAGGCGATCGCTGCGAGCAGGGCGAGCGGCTTCATCGGAGTGACAATCAACCGATCGAGGAGCTTTCGTTCCTTCATCGCTGTGAGGTGCCCGGAGACAGCGAACAGACCTGCCGAGAGGATGGAGAAAGCGAGGATTCCCGGAACCACGCGGTTGAAGGTCGTCGTCGCTGCTTTTCCCACGTGGACCCTCTCCATTGTGAGGAGCGGAGCGAGCCCCTGATGAGTGAGGTTGAACTCCGAGCCGATCCCCCGCGCGATCTCCTCAAACGCGTAATTCTCCTGCACGCGGCTCGAATCGTAGAGGAAATGAAGTGTGTTCCCATCCCAGATGAGTCCGAAATCGATCGATCTCTCCTCAAGGGAAGACCTGAGGGCCGACTCGCTCTCGTAACGGGTGACCTCAACCGCCCCACTGCGTGCGATCACCTCTTCCAGTATTTCGCTCGCGACGTCGGGCGAGACGAAGAGACCGAGGCGGGCCTGCTCAGCCGTGCCAGTCCCCCGCATCAGGAAGCCGAAGAGAAGGATGAAGATGACCGGGAAGAGGAAGGTGAACGTAAGTGTCGCCTTGTCGCGCAGGAAGGTGACGAACTCTGTGTAGAGGAGCGCGGTGAAGGCTCTCATCGTTCCACATCCCAGTTGAGGCGCCGCGAGGCGACCAGAATGCAAAGCGCAATCCAACCTAGCGGAACTCCGATCGTCAACGGTGAAGATACGGTCCCGGCCTGCACTTCCAGGCTCATCCTCAAGCCTTCGGCAAGGTGGGTAAGCGGGTTCATAAGGGCGATCGCCCTGAGCAGAAGCGGGAGTTCACCGACCGGGAAGAAGAGCCCGCCGAGGAACATCATCGGCATGTTGAGGATATTGGCGATCGCCATCCCGGAGTTGGCGGTCTTCGCCACGGATGCGATGAAGAACCCTAAAGCAAGGGAGGTTAGCGAGGCAAGGAGAAGGAAGAAGAGCGGCTCAGGCCTTGCAAAGCTGACTGAGGCGCCGAAGGCGAACCGCCCCAAGAGGTAGAGGAGGACGAACTGGATCACGTTCAGTCCGACGTGACCAAGTGAAAAGCCGGCGAGGTAGCGGGGGACGGTGAGTGGGGTGACCCAGTAACGCCGCAGGATGCGGCGATCCCGGGCGTAGAGAATCGAACCGGGGACCCCGAAGATCCCACTGACGAAGAAGCCCATCAGGATCACCCCCGGGAGGAGGAAGTCCACGTAGGAGGCCTCGCTTCCTCTACCCCCGATCCAGGCTGTCTCGATGGGGATGGCTCTATCCTCAGCGAACCGCCCGGTGCGGGTGAGGATCTCGCGATCGAGGCGAGCGAGGATCTGCTCGATGATCGAGGTCGCCATCTCAGAGGCTGCGCTCCCCTCGTTGGTGTAGACGGTGATCATGCTCTTCGCACTTGGCGGTGAGTCGGGGCGCATCAGACGCTCAAGGAGGGCCTCGTTGAACCCCCGCGGGATGACGATCACCGCGGCGCGGCGGCCGAGGCGCAGCTCATCCTTCTCACGGTCGAGGAAGGCCTCCACATCCTCCCCGGGAGCGGGCTGAGTGAGGGTGAAGAGCGGCTCTTTCCCCTCATCAGGTCTTTCTCCTGCCTCCTTGAAGACGCCCTCCACGATCGCGGCGAAGTCGGTCATCCCGCCGCTGTGAGTCTCCTCGTTCAAGAGGGTCACTGGAAAGTTGATCTCCCCTTCCTGCCCCATGTTGCCGAAGATCAGACTCAAGATTACGAGGAGGAACATCGGGAAGATGAGGAACCAGAACAGGCTTATGCGCTCGCGAAACGCTGTCGCGAGGTAGCTGCGAGCGATGAGCAGGATCCCTTTCACTCCCGGAGCCTCCTCCCGGTGAGCAACAGGAAGACATCCTCCAGGTTCGGCTGACGGACGATCATGTTCTTAAGCGAGAGATCACGCTCCTTCGCCCACATCAGTATATGGCCCATCGTCGGTACGAGGTCCTCCGTCTCCACGGTCACCAGTTCCCCATCCAGGCGGACCGCCTTGCAGCATCCGGCAAGCGGAGCCAAGTCATCCCTACTCAGATCCGGGGCCGTGAATTCGATGATCGTCTCCTGCCCGAGAGAAGCGGCCAGCTCACGGGGCGATCCCTCCGCAATGATCACTCCATGATCCATGATGCAGACGTGATCGGAGAGGGCTTCGGCCTCCTCCATGTAATGCGTGGTGAGGATGATCGTCTTGCCTTCCCCCTTGAGGTCGGTGACGATCGACCAGATGTTCCGCCGCGCCTGTGGGTCGAGCCCGGTCGTCGGCTCGTCGAGGAAGATGAGGTCAGGGTCGTTCACCAGTGCCACCCCTACCGCGAGCCGCTGCTTCTGTCCGCCGGAGAGCGTCTTGACGTAGGCATTCGCCTTCTCGGTGAGGGCGACATTCTCGAGCACCTCATCGACGGAAAGCGGATCCCTGAAGAAGGAGGCGAAGAGCGCCACCACCTCCCTCACCCTGAGGTAGGGCTCGAAGTTCCCGTCTTGTAGAAGGACACCCATCCGCTCCTTGACCGCGCGATTCACACGCTTGAGGCGAACGCCGAAGACCTCGATCTCTCCTGAATCAGGGTTGCGGATCCCTTCGAGGATCTCCAGGGTCGTCGTCTTGCCGGCCCCGTTCGGACCGAGGATGGTGAACACACTTGCACGCGGGATCACAAACGAGATGCCATCGACGGCGCGCACCTCTCCATAGTGCTTTGCAAGCTCTGTCACCCGCATCAGTGTGCCGTTCGCATTCACCACTTCATATCACCTCAAGTGCCTGAACTGGGATTGTATGCGGCAGCGGACGCGCAAGGCAAACGCAAAATCACGTAGATCGGAGATTGTAGTTAAGAAAAAGCGCCGAATAATCTATGAGGAATGCAGGGGTTCACAACCAGAGATCAGTGAAGATTAGAGGCTTTCCTGGATCCATGGTCTCCTGGGAGCCTGCTTCGTAAACCTTTTCGTTTACCAATGTCTTCCCGTGGGTTCGGCGTCCCTTTTCGAGTTGTCAGCCCACGGCACCAGCGGTGATTGGCGATACGTTCTTGTTTCTGCATCGGGCAGAGACATGATGCGAGGATCTGTCTGCAAAACCATACAAGCGGCTCAGTTGTCTATCCTCTGCAAATGATGGTATGATTGACATGAAATGAAGCGCATTCTCTCCGCAGTTAACTGGCAACTCGAGCATCCGGAGATCAGAAACACTGATTTTTTCGAAGGGTCCTCTTTCTCCGCGGTCGATTCACTGTTCATCGATCCTGGACCGATCAGCGATCGCTGGACGTACGACGTTCCGGTGGGAAAGGACGGCGTGCGCCGCACGTACATGGATTCGGATCGCGGGTTTGGCCGTGTGGTCACGAAGATTATCCACCAGCGCCGTACAGAAGCGGCCGATCTCCTGTACAAGGCGGGTGGGTTGATAGTCTCTCGCCTTCATCCGCGCGGCGAAGCGTTGGAGGTAGTCTCCACTGGGGGCGTGGCGGAACGGATAGACCGGTTCAGTTGGCTTCCCAGCGTGTCACTGGTTGATAAGCAGCATCAGTTGAACTTTCCGTCGAATGGGAGATTCGTCCCTCGACGCGGGAATGACATCGTCTTTGAGGGAACGGACAGCCCGTTTGAAGAGTACCTGCACCAGTTTCGTGGAAGGCTCTCATACCGCGCGGTCTATCAGGACATCCTTTCCACGCCCATCGAGCGCTTCGCTACCGTCCTTGCTCGCAATCGGGTGGGGGATATCGTCGCTGTCCAGATTCCCTACGATGAAGGCCTGCTTGTTCTCCTTCCCCTTGTTGAGGGTGTCTCTCCGGCAGAAGAGGCGTTGGCGCTCACTCGTGCCACCATGCGGGCGACGCTACGCCTAGGCTTCTTCTCTCAACCCGACTGGCTCCCCTCTTATCCCATCTTTGGCGAGGACTCACTGCGCGATGAACTCGCGAGCCTCATCGATAGACGTAACAAGCTCTCAGAGAAGATCGCGGAGATCAATGGGAAGCTTGAGGCGACGACGCGCTACAAGCGCATCCTGTACACACACGGGAGAGCGAGCGTCATCCCCGCGGTCGCTGATTGCCTGCGCGCGCTTGGATTCGAAGTTGAAGAAGCGGGGCGCGATCTCATCGTACGCTCGAATGAAGGGGATGCCATTGTTGCAATCGCTGCCACGGACAGCGCTTGCGTGGACCTCCCCTCCTACCGGCACCTCCTCGATCGGGTCGATCGAGCGCGCACAAGTGGTGAAGGACCGGAGAAGGGAATCCTCGTGGTGAACGCCTCGTGCTCAATCGATCCCAAGCGCCGACCGACCGAATTTACTCCGCAGGTCTTGCGTGGTTGTAAATCACAGGGATTCTGCCTTCTCACCGCCTACGCACTGTACAAGCTCGTGCAGCGTGTACTCGCCGACAAACCGACGAAGAGGGAACTGACACACATACGCAAGGTCCTCATTGAGTGCGATGGAGAGTTTCGCGGGGTATCCTAGGCGTGCCACGAATCATCGCTACCTCCGTGTTGTTTACGATCGTGGCTGCGATCTGCGCAGGATGGTTCGCTTCGCTCATGCGCAAGGGAGCGCACGGTCAACGCATCCGCGACTACGGTCCACAATTACACGCAAAGAAGAGCGGCACCCCAACGATGGGCGGAGTGGTGATAGTCATTCTGTGGGGGATAGCTCTTGTGATCTTGCGCAGAGATATCTCGCCGGATAGCCTATTCATCTCCTTGAGCACATTGCTATTTGGCGGGATCGGACTGCTCGATGATCTGCTATCACAGATCCGCCACCGATCGCTTGGACTGTTGCCGTACCAGAAGATCGTGCTCTCCGTGTTCGTCGCGCTGATCCTGTTCTTCTCCTTCCCTTCACTGTACCGCATTCCGATTATGCTCCCGTTCTCGTCTGTTACCCTCATTCTGCCACGCGCAATCTTCTTCTTCCTGCTATGTGGAGTCTTTCTATCAACGACCAACAGCATGAACCTGACAGATGGGCTCGACGGCTTGGCCACGGGGACATCGATCATCATCCTTGCCGGATACGCGATCCTGTTCCACGATCAAGCGACACTGGGAACGATCCTCCCGCTGATCGGCATTCTAGTGGGATTTCTATGGATAAATTCCTATCCCGCTCGTCTGTTCTTGGGGGATGTCGGTTCGTTTGCCCTTGGTGGGGCGATAGGAGCGATCGCCCTCGCCACGGGGACATCGCTCTCCCTCGTCCTCCTCGCGGGGTTGCTCGTCGCGGAATCGGCTTCCGTGATCGTCCAGGTGACCTACTTTAGGTTCACGGGAAGAAGAATCTTCAAGATCAGCCCGTTTCATCACCACTTCGAGGTCGCACAGGGGATTGACTACGACTATCTCCTTCCCAACGTAGAGTGGCCCGAGCCGAGGATTGTCATGCGCTTATGGATAGTGCAAGCGATACTCACTGGAATAGGCATTCTCTCCGTCTACCGTTAGTCGAACGCCTCTTGCTGAAACAATATCGCGACCCACACAACCCTGCAAGACACTTTGCCGGAGGTGGGACTTGAACCCACACGAGGTGTGATCCTCACAGGATCCTGAATCCTGCGCGTCTGCCAATTCCGCCACTCCGGCGCGTCTCTCGTCAGCAAGGAAGTTTAAGGAGCCGTTCTCACCCTGTCAAGGAAAGCCACTGTTCTGTGCGAGGCGAACAAGGGGCCCCTCTCCAACACCAGGCGGATGAGAACCTTGTCTGATCGGTCACCGCTCTTTCTGAATGCGCATGACAACTCAGGAGACTGTCTACGGTGCAATTGCTATCTCTCACGCCACGCAGGGAACTTGTTTCGAAATCGCCGCAGGCGTTCGAGGTCGATTGTCGCTTGCAGCACTCCTTCCTCCCCGCCAAGGGAGGCGACAGTTGCCCCCCACGGATCGACGATCATGCTTCGCCCGAGCAGACCACCGCCAGTCCCCCCACAGGCGATGACATAGGCCTGGTTCTCCACGGCTCTTGCGTGACAAAGGGCTGTCCATGCTTCCATGCGCGTGATCGGCCATGCGGCCGGGACAACGAACACCTCCGCTCCGGCTCGGGCCATCTTGCCGAACAGCTCGGGAAAGCGCAAATCGTAACAGATTGCTATTCCAAGTTGCGCAAGTGGCGTGCCGAAGGTCGGAGCCTCGTGTCCAGATGATAGCAAGGCACGCTCCTGCGAGTGGTACGCGAGCAGATGTGACTTACGGTATCTCCCGATCAGATCGCCTCGCCGATCGAAGAGGAGGGAGGTGTTGAAGTAACGATCGTCCTCCTGTTCGATGATGCTCCCCCCGACCACATAAGCTGATAGCCCCCGCGCCTGCTTGCTGAGGAAGGAGGCAGTCTCGCCGCTCCCTGTCTCCGCCCTTTCCTTGCAGAGGGAGAAATCGGACAGCCCCCAACGCCACAGCTCAGGGAGAACCACTAGGTCTGCCTTCGTGACGCGCTCAGCGAGAAGCTCCTCTACTCGCTGCGTGCGCGCGGCATCCATCTTTTCATCGACACTGAGTTGGAGCAAAGCCACTTCCATTCGCAGTTCTTGTTCGGTTCCAGTCATTGCTCATATCAGTTTATCGTCCACAAGAACCTCACGCAAATCGAGTATGAGCGTGGATTTGGCTTTTGCTGTGATATCTGTTACAATAGCAGACGTTTGACCGTGTCATTCGGGTGATGAAAGGATGGAAGAAAGGAGACAATCGCGGCGTTGAATTATGGTGAACGGGGGTGACCATGATCGAGCTCAAGGAGTTTCGTATTTTCTCCGACCTGAAGGAGAAAGAGATTGTAAAGCTGCAGGAAAATACTCGAAAGATCAACTACGGTCGCGGAGAGAACATTTTCCAGGAAGGAGCACCTGCATTCGGTTTCTATCTTGTCTTTGAAGGGATGGTGAAGCTCGTCAAGCGCAGCACGCGCGCTAAGAGTCAGATCCTGAAGATCGTCGGTCCAGGAGAGATCCTGGGAGAGACCACCCTGTTTGACAAGGGGAGCTATAACGCCTATGCGAGGACGCTTGAACCAGCGGTCATTGGCTTCATCGAGCGGGGCGATTTTTTCTACTTCCTAGAGCGTCACCCTAAGACGATCTTTCGAATATACACGAAGCTATCGGAAGAGTTGAAGGCCTTTCAGAATAAGCTTGCCGAGAGATCGTATTCCTCAAGCAAGGAGCGCTTAGCTCGCCTGATCCTTCACCTCGGGAAGAGCGGGGTGGAGCTCTCGCGTGCTGAGCTTGCTGAGATGGCGGGAGTCTCCTCGAAGACGGCAATCCGAACACTAAGCGAACTGGAAAGCCGCGGGATTATCGCCATTGAGAGTCGTAGGATTAAGATCCTGCGTGAGGAGTACCTGCAGAAGATAATGGAGCCGTTCTCCAACGACTTCAATCCGAACCTCATTATCTAAGAAGTTACACGTACGTGTTTGGGAGGCGAGAAGAAGGTCTCCTGTTGCGGTGATCGCTGTCCTTCCAAGTCGTCAGCAACGTATCTATAGTTGTTTCAGACATTTGTCTTTGCCAATGGAGGGCTTACCTCCCCCTCTTGTTGGCGAGGGTAGGCGGCCAGTGACAAGCAGACTGAACCAAACAGAGAAAATCGTTATTAGTATCGTTACGTACGGCGTGGCCATCCTGGCGGTGATTCTTCTGTTCGTTTCAGGATTTCGGTCTGCAGGTCTTGTCTTTGCTGTCCTTGCAGTTCCGCTTGTCCTCGTTTCCACGACCCTTATGCTCAGAGGTGGGATCATCCTCGCACTGGCAACGAGCGCCATGGCCGCACCCTTTCTTATTTTTGAACTGCATCAGACGGGTTTATTCTTGGCGTTTTTGGCGATGTCGCTTGTCATCGGTGGAGGGATTGGGTTTGTCAATCAGCGCCGTGAGGCGAGAAAGGATCGATGGCGCCGCGCTAAGACGCTCGATGATCGGTTCGATGACCAGATCTTCGAGGCAGCGCTGAACATCATCCACTTTATCGACAAGGACGGGACAATCCTGAAGAGAAACGAGGCGTCGCGCGCGGTGATCGGCTATCCGACAAAGCGCACCCTGCAGTTGTCCGAATACGTGCATCCTGATGATACCGACCAGATGAAGGCCGAGCTACTAAGGCTGTTTGAACGGGGTGAGGTCCGCGATGTCAAGCTCCGCTTCATCTCGCAGGACAGAAATATTATTCCCGTTGAGCTACGGGCAACGCGGGTGAACGAACGCGTAGGTGTGATGGACGCAAGGGACCTACGGCGGCAAGTGGAGCTGGAACGGAGGGTCATGGAGACCGAGGCGCGCTACCGCTACTTGATAGAAGAAGCGGTCGATACCCTCGACTCGGGCATCATCATTTCAGACAAGAAGCAGCAGGTAGTGTGGGCCAATGAGATGATCGGGAAGTTCTTTGGCATAGATCGTGAAAGGCTGATCGGGATAGACATTCGCCGCGCATTTGACCGCTACGTCAACGTGTTCGAGGATTCACAGGAACTGCGTGCCCGTGTCGATCACGCAATCAAGACACGCGAACGAATCGACCCGTATACATGCCGCATTCGTCCAAGCATGGGACGTGAGGAGCGCATCTTGGAATACCGCTCCATCCCCATCGAGACGGATCGGTACAAGGGCGGGCGCATCGATCATTACATAGACATCACCAAGATCAAGCAGTTGGAAGAGGGCCTCCTGGAAAAGACGAGGAAACTTGAAAAAAGCATGGAGAAGCTAGAGCAGTTCTCACATGTCGTTTCCCACGATCTCAAGGAGCCCGCGCGCACAGTGGAAGCGTTCAGTGGCTTCCTCATCGAAGACTATCAGGACAAGCTTGACGAGGAGGGGGTGGACTATCTCCAGCGGATGAAGAGAGCGGCAGGCCGCATGCGTGAGCTGATCAACGACCTGTTGAATCTCTCCAGCATTCACATGGATCGTGCTTCCTTCGAGCGGGTGAATGTGCAGAAGGTGCTGGAGGAAGTCAAGGATGACCTGGAGATACGGCTGCGCGGCGTCAACCTGCAGATCGATAACGACATGCCCGTTGTTCGAGGGAGCAGGATTCGCATTGCTGAGCTCTTTAGCAACCTGATCACAAATGCGATCAAGTACAACGATAAGGCGCTGCCTACCTTGCATGTCGGTCACTTAAAGGAGTCGAAGAAGAGCGGTATGTGCACCTTCTTTGTACAGGATAATGGAATTGGAATCGAAGAGCGCTATCAAGAACGCATCTTCGCTATATTTGAAAAACTGAACCCTAGAGACGATTATGAGGGTACTGGCGCCGGGCTGGCGATCTGTAAACGGATCGTCGAGGAACACAAGGGAGAGATCTGGGTAGAATCGGAGGTTGGAAAAGGGAGTACGTTCTACTTTACAATCCCCAGGGCAGATGCCAGGAGAGAGGTGGAGATCAATGCTTAGCCAAGAAAAGATGAAAGTGCTTGTCGTTGAAGACAATCCTGATGATATCGCCATCATCAAGCGTGCCATGCGTAAGAGCGACATGAAGTGTGAGCTCTCTTTCGCTCGTGATGGGGAGGAAGCGATCGACTTTCTGTGGCGCCGTAAGAGCGAGTATGAAGACGCTCCTCGGCCGGATCTGATCCTCCTCGATCTCAATCTTCCTAAGGTTGACGGCCTAGAGGTTCTATCGAAGATCAAGGCCGACGACAAACTGCGCCGGATTCCGGTAATCGTCCTTACCATTTCTGATCTGGAACAGGACATGATCAGAGCCTACGACAGCGGCGCTGCAAGCTACATGAACAAACCTGTTGACTCCAAGGACTTCGAGCGCCTCATTCAGACCGTTCAGGACTACTGGAGAATCGCCAGCATTCCTACGGAGTGATACGCCTGGTCAAGCAGTAGAACGGACACCTGACCCTATGGCGCCTTACCGACGGCACATTTCTGCGTACTGAAGGCGCGATGGGCACAGCACCGCTGCCCTCGTTCGGTTTTTCGCATCGAGGTACCCTCTCTCCAAGCTAAAGACAAGGAGCAAGAGATGGATAAAGCGAGCCTAGAGTTGGGTGTTAAATCCGGCACCAGAAGCTTGTTACCTCCTTACCAGATTCCGTTGTCGTCGAGAGCGCAGCGGATCAATCCCATCCCTTTCTTCTAAAGTACTACACAGCCGGACCCTGTTCTGCGAGCGCCGATGGAAGATGCTGTAGAACAGCCAACGGTTCTTACCCCGGGAAGGTGGGCGATTGGCAGCAGGCCCACCTTCCCCAGCCCCTTTCGCGGTCAGTATATCCTCATCAAGTAGTCATATAGCTCGTGGGCCAAAGAAAGAGCCCGCTCCCGCTGCGCATCATCAAGGTCAATCCCGGTAAGTGCGGCAAGCTCCTCCACCTGTGGGAGAACAGCCGCGGGGACGATGCCTGGCGCATAAGGGGCATCCTTTGGTCCGAGGAGAATTTCGCTCAGGCTGGAATCCAGCCTAACGACGCTGCTCTGCTCAAGTACTGTCCGCATGGAAAACGCCACGGCAAACGTCCACTGTTCGCGCCCTGCGTAAGTGTCAATCGTGGACGAAAAGAGTCCCTCGAGTTCCTTATTCTCATCCGAAATTGCGACAAACAGGCCATCGTCCGCCGCTTCTTTGAATGTGTCGAGATCAGCCGCGGGGAAGGAGGCAATGAAAGAAATAGTTTCTTCATATGTTCGACAGAAGGTGCCGGTCGTCTGGCGAAGGTGAGCAAGCCTTGTTAGCTGCTCGACCCGCTGGGAATCTGTCTGTGTGATGATCATGATCTGGAGATCTTCCAGCCTGTTCTGAAATTGAGGGCAAGCCTGTTCAAGGTCGGGCGGGATCAAGATCTCTGTTCCAGAAAAGAGGAAGTTGGCGTAGGCCTTATACAGGGTGTAGAGAGGGGCAAACGCGGAGTAGGTGTCGGCAAAGGCCGATCCGACAGACGCTGGGGAAGAGACTGCTATCATCCCGGGCAATAGACAAAGCACAGCGACAAGAATGAGGATTCGTTCGTTCATAACACTATTGTAGCCTAGAAATCAACACGGGCAAAGCGCACCTTTGGCATCCATCAACTCCCACTCCAGCAGGGATTACTCGACACCTTTTGCTGTCTCCGTGTGGACTACCTGTTAGTGATCGGTGTCCGACATCAAAGTCGGAGCTTTCGTTAATTTACCCTTTGGAAACGCATACGCTTACTGTCATGAACAAGATCGAAATCATTGCGCGGGCCTCGCAATTGCATGGGAAGCAGGAGATGGCTCGCTTAAAACAGAGGATCATCGCCGATATCGAGGCAGCGGGGAACCTAACACTGGAAGAGGTTTCGTTCCCCTCTGGCGACGGAATTGCCGCTATCCTTGTCCTTACCGGGGGGGTAGAACGCGAAGTGCTGAAGGTCGCCTCGCAGATGCCTTCTCCCATCATCCTCATCGCTCATCCCGGTCAGAATTCCCTCCCCGCAACGCTCGAGATCCTTGCGCGTATCCGCCAGGACGGAGGGAGTGGAGAGATCCTCTTTGGAACTCCTGAGGAGATCGCTGCCGCCCTCAATAGGGAGGTTCGCATCACCTCGGCCTGGGATACGCTGCGCTTCAGCCGCATCGGCCTCATCGGAGAGCCTTCCGAATGGTTGGTGGCAAGCGATGTCGACCGCGCATTCCTGAAAGGCCAAATGGGAGTAGATCTCGTCAATATCCCGATCGATGAATTGGTCGAAGAGACTGCCGCGCACAAAGCCAAGCGGAGCGTTGTCGGGAAGTTCACCAAGAGTGCAACGAGTGTGAAAGAGCCCAGCAAGGCTGACCTGAACGGGAGCGTCGCCATCTATGAAGGCCTGCGCTCAATCGTCGACAAGTATCGCCTCTCGGCGTGCACGGTCCGCTGCTTCGATCTGGTGGAGCGACTGCACAACACAGGCTGTTACGCCCTCTCCCGTCTGAACGACGAGCAAGTTGTTGCCGGGTGCGAAGGGGACATGCAGGCCATGTTCTCCATGTACATCGGGTTCCTCCTTTCCGGGGGGGCCACGTTCATGGCCAACATTGCCTCCATCGACACGGACGATAGGAAGATGATCATCGCTCACTGTACCTGTCCGCTCTCCCTTTCCGCTGGCTTTGCCATACGCAGCCACTTCGAATCGGGAATTGGAGTGGGCATCGCCGCGCAGATCCCTCCTGGCCCGTGCACCATCTTCCGCTTCGGCGGGGACAGATTGAACCGACTATTCGTGCGCGAAGGGACGATCACCGGATCGCTTGCGCGCGAGGACCTCTGTCGCACCCAGGTGACCCTGACAATCGACGGATCACTCGATCCTCTTCTCTCGTCTCCGCTGGGAAATCACCACGTCCTCATCCCCGGTCATCACCGGGACACGATAGAGCACTTCTTCGGCCGTTTTCTCAGCCAATGAGAGCGTGCGAAAGGCGGATTGTGCGTTGGGCCCTGCGCCCAACGTTGCGCTTCTGATCTTGTGCGTTACTCCACAACGTGGCAGACAAGCTGCACATGCTACAGAGGTACAGGCTTCTGTGGCGTTCGAGCTTGCCTGCCCCGTGAAATTCTATTCAACTGGGTCTCCGACGCTATTTCTGCGTGTGGAAGAGCTATCAGCCCACAGCATCGACCTCGCTCGGCTGGTCTCAT
>CAYQFN010000038.1:0-8657 GCA_964416685.1 uncultured Thermotogae bacterium
CTTATCGATTCTCAGTTCACGTCACCTAGATAGCATACTTGGGGAGTCTCACCACGCGCGATGCGCTGGAGTGATCCCACGATCGCTGCCGGATAAAGTACCACATCATCCAGTCTGCTGACCTCTACCCATTCTACGCCCGTCTGCCAGTCGTCCGGAATCTCTCCAACATGAATATCTCCTTCAATTACGCGACAGCGAAACATGAACTCGACTTGGTGAATATCATCATCCTGCTGCGCAAATTGGTGATTGTTGGAGATGTAGTCGCGCACGAGCAGCAGATCGCCCACCGACACGCGCACGCCTACTTCCTCTATGCACTCACGTGCAACTGCTTCTGCGAGCGACTCGCCGTGGCGTTGTCCCCCACCAGGGAGGAGGTAGAATGCTCCCTGCGAGTTGTCGTTACGAGTTAACAAAATCCGACCATCCTCGATAATGATCGCCTTGGCAGAGTTGCGAATCCTGTCCATGTTGTCCTACTTGCTGGGAGCAATAATCCGGTCGATCAGCCCATATTCGACGGCCTCATCCGCGGACATGAAGTAGTCGCGGTCCGTGTCCTTGGCGATCCGCTTGGGCGTCTTCCCCGTGTGCTTGGCAAGTATCTTGTTGATCTGATCGTGCATGCGCAGCAGCTCATCGGTCTGGATCTTCACGTCGACAGCAACCCCTTGGGAGCCGCCGAAGACCTGATGGATGAGGATGCGCGCGTTGGGGAGCGCTTGGCGCTTTCCATTCGTTCCGGAAGCGAGAAGAACAGCGGCCATACTTGCTGCCTGGCCGATGCAGATCGTGGTCACGTCGCAGTGCACGTACTGAATAGTGTCGTAGATCGCCAGCCCGGCGGTGACAGAACCACCGGGGGAGTTTATGTACAGTTTGATGTCCTTGCTCGGGTCCTTGGCCGCAAGAAAGAGGATCTGGGCGATGACAACGTTTGCCACCTCATCGTCGATCGGATCGCGCAGGAAGACAATGCGATCCTCCAGCAGGCGCGAGTAGATGTCGTACGTGCGCTCTGCCTGCCCGCGGTTGTCGATCACGTAGGGAATCTGCGGGCTCATTCAGTCTCCTCGATCAGCTTTGCGTTTTCGTAGAGGAGATCGAAGATGCGCGCGTTCGTCTTCTCTGTGCGGTAGGCTTCCCACTGATCATTCGCCTTCAATCGCGCGATGAAGCGGATCGGATCTTCCTTATTCTCCTTCGCTTCCTCGGTGGCGATCTTCTCCAGCTCCTCATCGGAGATCGAGATCCCTTCAGCCTCGATCAGCTTCGCCATGACCAGCTCCCGCCGCAGACGCTGCGTCACGTCCTCGCGAAACTCGCTTAGCAGTTCATCCTCGCTCTTCTCCCGCTCCTTCAGGTACTCATCAAAGGTCATCGGAGCCTGTGAATCTTCAAGGTGTTTCTTGAATTCCTCCATCTCCTCCGCAGCTATCTCGCCTACCATCTTCTCCGGCAGAGGCAGGTCAAGCTGGGAGACGATGTGATCGAGAAGATCTCCCTTGATCCTTTCGATACGCCGCTCGCTCTTCGCTGCAGCGATCTTCTCCTTGATGTCGGCCTTCATCTCATCGAGCGAATCGAAACCGGCATCCTTGGCCAGGTCATCGTCGATCTCCGGAAGGACAACGTTGCTGATCTCCATCACCTCGAGCGTCGCGTGCAGCGGATCAGCATCATCGCGCTCGAACTCCAGTTCGACGGTCTCGCCCTTCTTGTGGCCGATCATCTTTCCGGTCACTGGGTTCTCGGAATCGACGCGCATGTCCCATTCCTTATCGCCTTCCTTGACGTGCAGGATGTCGCCGTCTTCGATTGTGTCAGACTCCTTGGGAACGAGGGTGGCGAAGCGCTGCCTTATCTCCTCCAGCGTCCCGTTCATCTCTTCCTCTGTGACATCCTCAAGCGGCTTCACCTTGAGCTCTATCCCGCGGTACTCGGGAAGCTTCACTTCGGGTAAAACAGAGAACGATGCAGTAAAGACAAACGGACCCTGCGCATCGAACGACACGCTTTCCACCTTCGGCGTGGTCACCGGATGCAGATCAAGATCGAGGAGCGCTTGCCGCAGGTGTTCCTCTTCGAGGTCCTGCTGCGCCTCGTCCGTAAACAGGGCACTCCCAAAGCGCGAGTCAAGGTAGGCCCTGGGCACACGCCCCTTGCGGAAACCGGGAATCTGCGCCTCTTTGCTGTACCGTCTGTACGCCATGTCGATCGCGTTCTTCACCGTTGCCGCATCTACCGTTATCTGGACGGTCACATCTGTGGCGGAACGATCCTTGATCTCGCATTGTGTGTTATTCACGGGAATTCACTCCATATTTTCCTTAGTAGTGGCGTGATTATACGGACAGGAGGCAGCTTGAACAACCTGACGAAGCATTATTCCTTGTGTGAGCTCACATAGTCAAAGCGAGAAGCCAGCGGCTTCCTAGCAGGCTGCTCCAGATGCCGTTCATCAATCCAAACAGGCCGCGCAGTCCACCGAGGTAGATGATGGCGATCAGGATAATGAACCCGTAGCGCTCCATGGCGAGCATTATCCTCCGTCCCTTGGGGGGAAGAAAATAGGTCAGGATGCGCGATCCATCGAGTGGGGGAATGGGGATCAAGTTGAATACCGCCAGGATCACGTTATAGATGACAAACATCCCCAAAGTGAAGAAGATGGCGTGCACGAGATTCGCGCCAAATCCTGTCGCGTACACGAGATATGAGGGTGAGAAGGCGAGCAGGGCAACTCTGCCTACAAGCACCGTAGTGAGGGCAAGGATGACGTTCATCGCCGGCCCGGCGAGCGCCACGTAGAGCATGCCCTTAAACGGATTGCGGAAGTATGAGGGATTTATCGGCACGGGCTTTGCCCAACCGATGAGGAACGGAGAGTGAACGATGACAAGGAAGACAGGGACAAGGATTGTCCCAACAATATCGATGTGCGCCAGCGGGTTGAGCGATAATCGACCGTTCACCTTCGCGGTCGGATCGCCTAGGCGATACGCGACATAGCCGTGCGCCACCTCGTGCAGCACGATCGCCGCGAACACGGCGATGAGCGACAATATCGTCTCCAGAATATGTGTTACGTTCATCTTTCCTCCGAAAGAGATGGATCAACTACAAGTGTATCCTCTTGCGCCAGGATTACCAAGCCAGGAGGAGCTCCTTTCGGCTTATGCACGTACCTAACCTCGGTTATGCTCACCGCCACCCGTGTCTCTCGCCGCGCCTTGGAGTGGCGCGCCGCGAGCTGTGCCGCGGCAACGATCACGTCGCGAGGAACATCGGCTGAACCATGCCGGCGGATGACGACGTGCGAACCCGGGACGCCGCGCGCATGCAGCCATATGTCCTCCGGTCTGGCCGCTCGCAGAATCGCATCATTCTGACGCGCGTTCTTTCCCACCTGTATCGTGTACCCAGCGATCGAATGTACGCGCGGCGATGTGGCGGCGGTCGCATGCCGTCGCACCGGAAGTGGTGGCAGCAGCGTCGCCGCGCTATCGGACATCCCCTCCCCGTTCTCCACCTGCGTCAATCCCTCCTGTAGAGTCTTCACCTCCCGTTGCAAGCGCTGCAGCTTACGCTCCACCAGCGGACGTCCACGGCGCAGCTTCTTTGCCCGCTCGTAGAGCGACTGTGCGTTCTCAAGCCCACTCTTGCGCGGGTCGAGCGGGATTATCACGTCCTCATCGGTCGAAGGATCCTTGAGCGTCACCTCGTGCAGCTTCTTCGGCAGCTGGCGCTGATAGATCATGAGGAGATCTGCTCGATGTTGCAGCAGCTCAGCGGTCTTTGCCTTCTCCAGCCACTCCTGCAATCTGGCGATTGTCTTCTCCCTCTTTGCGATCCCCCGGCCGACGGCGGCGCGGATGTCGCGCGTGCCATCGTCGACCTCACCCGTCTCCTCCCGCTCCTCAAGACTGCGATCGAGCGCCTCTGCATACGATGGATAGACCTGTCCGTCATCGATCGGGAAGAACGTCGCCACGCGCGTCCCTTTGTCATAGGCTCCGATCGGATGGGTCACGTGATCGAGGACCATTTCAAGCTCTCTCTTCACTCCTGCCGCCAGCGATAACGACTCGTCGCGCTCTGCGCGCTCGTAGATGATCCGCGCTGTCTCCTTCCCCATTCCGTCGATCGAGCGCATCAGCGCGCGCGGTGAATCATCCTCGTCCAGCATCTGCTTGATCAACTCCTCGGTCACTTCGCTGGGATCGATCTTTTCTTGCCGCGGAAGGGGGAGATACTCCTTTCCCGGGATAGCGCGCGGATTGGCGCGGAGGGATGCGATTACCAGGTCGTCACGCACGAGGATCAGGTTTCCCCGCACGCCGACAAGCTCGACGATCACCTGCACACGCTGGAGCCCTTCGAGCGACCTCTTCTCCACCGCGATCCGTACTACCCTCTCCCATCCCTCCTGAGAGATTTCCACTATCCGCCCGCCGCGCAGGTGCTTACGCAGGAGCATTGTAAACGGGCTCGGCTGCTTGGGGTAGGCAAATTCGTGCTCTGTCATGTGAATCGTCGCCTCCGCCGGGGCGATGAACAGCCGCAGCGTGCCACGCGAGAACAACTGCCACACGAAGCGCGCGGGTGACGGCTGATAGATCGAGCGGACCACGCTACCCTGCACAACATCCCTCATCTCGCCGATTACGGCAGCGATTCCAAGTCCATCCATTGTCCCTCCGGTTGATGCCCCATAAATGCAAGGCTATAATCCGCATTATAATGCCGGCGTAGCTCAGTGGTAGAGCAACGGTTTCGTAAACCGTGGGTCGGGGGTTCAACTCCTCTCGCCGGCTTAAGCTTTGCCTGTGCCTAACGAGTGTCCCTGTTCCTCCCTCTTGCTACTATTTAGGGTCAATTATCCTCCACGGGAAATACCGTGATACTCAGCCTCGTAATCCAGAGATGCATTCTGGCTTAGACAAGCTGGACGGAATACACATCAGGAGGCTGAGCAGATGCGCGAGATGTTCAGAACACACAAACGGACTCTGCTCTACCTGTGATTGTCTGCACTCTTCCGCTAACTTTCGGATTTCGCATCTGGCAGGCAATCTTCAACAACTTTGCGGTGGAGACCCTCCACATTGGGCTAGAGGTCATCGATGGCATTCAGTCCTGCGCGAGCTGCCAGGGTTGCTGACTTTTCTAGTGAGTTCCTTGCACTCATCCTCTCAGAAGAGGAGATCATAGCGTTTAGCGTGATGGTTCTTGGCATTGGGATCATTATCACTGGCCAGGCTAATACCCTGCCTCTTCTTCGGATAGGAAGCATTGTGATGAATGTTAGATCCTATTTTTGCGGCCAAGCCAGACTGGGATCGTACTAATGCAGGCAGACAAAGAGCGCACGCCGAAGTTCCTCGGGCAACTGAAGAGCATCGCTTCCGCGGCAGCGATCGTAGCGACTGGGGCGGATAGCACGCCTCGCCTGAGCACGCGGGAGTGACTGGGCAAGAAGGGAGTCAACCGTGGTAAGGGTTGTCGCACACAGAGAGGCTTCAATCCTCGACTCTTCAACCAAGGCGAACACACTCGCCGCTTGTTTGACAAAGGGAGTGCGCGCTAACAGGACATCCAGGACAACGTTGGTATCGACAAGTACCCTCACAAGTACTTCTCCAGAAGGTGCTTCTTGTAGTCAGCCCGGGAGATATCATGTCCCCTCAACACGCCGACAAGCGAGGCCGTGACCGGTGGGAGGTCCTCCTCGCCGCGCTTAATGAGTCGACGAACTCCTCGACCATCTGAGAGACCGACTTGCCGCGCCGGGCGCCCTCTGCCTTAGCCCGTCGCACTAGCTCATCATCCATCCGTAGCGTCAGCTTCGTGTTCATGACGTACATGGTAGCGCAATGTACGTCACGTCAACTCGCCAGGCAGGTCACCTTTTTTCACCTTCGCTTGACAATGCGAACCTCACATTTGTAGGATGTGTACCATGAAAAACTCGAAGTTTTTCTTAATCGTCAATCTGATAGCCGGGCAAGGCCGCTGCAAAGAGATCTTTCCTGAGGTGCGGAAGGAACTGGATCGCTACAACATCGACTATGACTTGCACTACACAAACGAGCCACAGGAGGCGACGGACGTCGCCCGAATGGGGATCGAAGCTGGCTTCACGTACATTGTAGCTGTGGGCGGCGATGGAACGGTGAACGAGGTGGCGAACGGTGTTGTCGGTAGCGATGCGGTCCTTGCGGTGATCCCCGCTGGCATGGGAAATGATTTCATCCGCATGACCGGCATTCCGTCGGATCATCGCAAAGCAGTGGAACTCCTCACGCGCGGATGTGAACGCATGATCGACTTGGGCCGCGTCGGCACTGAGCGCTATTTCGTCAACGGGCTGGGCATCGGCATCGACGCGCAGGTAGCACAGGACGTCCTCAAGATGCGACGGATGCGGGGAGCGGTCGCCTATCTGTTTGCAGCGATAAAGGAGGTATTCAGATTTCCGGCGTTTCCGGTCGAACTCAAAGGGAGTGCCTGGAGGGAGGAGAAGCGTTGTATCTCCCTTGGTTTTGCCAATGGAAAGTATGCTGGCGGCGGCTTCAAGCTCGCTCCATTGGCACAGATTGACGATGGGAAGATAGACATAGCGGCAATTGGTGACTTTCCCAAGCTCGAACGCATGATCAGACTGCCGCAGGCCAGAAAGGGAAAGCACCTTAGGCTCTCGCGTGTCTCCTATCATCAGGATGTTAAGGTCAGCGTCTCTTCGGAGGCAAAGCTGATCGCTCACATCGACGGCGAGCCGTACAAGCTCCCGGCGGGAGAGTTTTTCGTCAGTGTGGCACCGAAGGCGCTGCGGGTGCTTGTCCCTTAGTCTCAGCTGCGTTTGAACCGCTTGTCCAAGTCGTGGCGCGATATGGCAAAGATGATCGGGCGACCGTGTGGGCAGGTGTAAGGGTTCTCCATCGTCAGCAGACGGTCGATGAGTTCCTGCTGTTCGTCGAGCGAGAGCCTGTCTCCCGCCTTGATCGCTGCCGCGCAGGCGAGCTCGGCGGCGATGTGATCGAACAGCGTCTCCTTCAGTTTAACTCCCTGTTCCAACGCATCGACGACTCGTTCCAGGAGCTCTTGGAACCCATATTGCACCTGAGTCTTAACGAGAAGCGAAGGATACCCGCGTATGAGGAATGTCCCTCCGCCGAAATCGTCGATGTCGATTCCCATTCTTGCCAGTGTCTCTTTCTGCGCGTTTAGGACATTCGCGCTTTCAAAGGGAACCTCTACACGCACTGGAAGGAGGAACCGCTGCTGGGAAACCTCTCCCTCCTGTACCTCGTGGAACAGTCTTTCGTACAGGATGCGCTCGTGGGCGATATGTTGGTCGACGATCTCCAGCCCGTCCGGCGACTCAACCAAGATGTATGTCTGCTGAAGCTGGCCGATCGCCCGCCGGTCGCTCCTAACTCTCACTTTTTGCGCCTGGCTATCACCCTGGCGCACTAGCGTCTCTCGCCGGAGATCGAGCTGTGGCGGCGATGAACTGCCCGTGGGGACACGTACTTGCGGCTGGCTCACATCCGTGGACATCGTAGGAACGACATAGCGCGATGAGAGGGCCTGCTTTAGCGCTCGGTCGAGGAGATCCTGGACCGCGCGGCGCCTGGCCAAACGAACCTCGAGCTTACGGGGGTGGATGTTCACATCTACTTGCTCGTAGGGGATGCCGATCTCGATCACGGCCAGCGGGAAGACACCGGGGCGGAGTATGCCGCGATATGCGCTCTGGAGGACATAACTGAGCCCGCGATCGTCGACGGCGCGCCCGTTAACCGCCAGTATCTGGTCGCGACGGTTCCCGCGTTTTACATCCGGTGAGCTGACATAGCCGCGCACTGTTATCCCGTCCTTCTCCGCAGAAATGGGGATCATTTGTCGCCCGATCTGGGCGCCGTACAGCTGCGCGATGCGATCTCGCAAGTCCGAGGTAGGAGGAGCTGAGAAGACCGCTCGTCCCCCGTGCGTAAGGGCGAATCCGACTGTCGGAGAGCAGAGGGCAAGGCGGTGGATGATGCGATTGCAGTGGAAGAACTCGCTCCTACTTGAGGTGAGGAAGCTTGACCTTGCTGGTAGGTTGTAGAATAGATCTCGGACTTCCACTGTGGTACCGATGGCGCGTGCCGCAGGCGTAACCTGCTCGATCTGCCCTCCGGAGACGTGCAGTTCGTGCGCCGCCTCATCTGTCCCAGCCCTAGAGACTATGCGCAGATGACAGACCGCAGCAATACTTGCTAGTGCCTCACCACGGAAGCCAAGGGTGGTGATGCGTAATAAGTCTTCTTCTAGGGCAATCTTGCTTGTTGTATGCCTCTCTACGCAGAGAGAGATGTCGTCCGCCGTCATCCCCTCGCCATCGTCACGTACGATGATCGAATCGATTCCACCCTCGGTCAACTCGATCGAGATAGTCTCACTTTTTGCGTCCAGTGCGTTCTCGACCAGCTCCTTCACCACCGACGCAGGTCGCTCGATCACCTCGCCTGCAGCGATCTTACGCGCCAATTCTTCGTTTAACCGGTTGATCTTCATTGCAGGAAGAAAGCCTACCAGATTGACACCACGGCGGCAATCCTCTTTGTAGGCGTTGGCAGACCGCCTTGCGGCGGCGCGCCTCCAAC
>CAYQFN010000038.1:8757-13082 GCA_964416685.1 uncultured Thermotogae bacterium
GGCAATCCTCTTTGTAGGCGTTGGCAGACCGCCTTGCGGCGGCGCGCCTCCAACGATACTAGAAGCTTGGCGGCGGCGCGCCTCCAACGGTACTAGAAGCTTGGCGGCGGCGCGCCTCCAACGGTACTAGAAGCTTGGCGGCGCGGGCAGGATCATGTATCTTAGAGACAAGGAGGCGGGCATGAATACAATCAGTGACCTTCGGAAGGCACTTGATCTTGCGACAGAGAACCAGGTGCGCAACCGCATAGCCGCCATCAAGGATCTGCTTTATCCACACCTACGGCGAGGACCCAATAACCAAATCCTCGTTGCTGACTCTGGCCTGACTCTGCTACGACAGCTGCAAGAGTTATACGATAGTGGGCTAACGATGGCAGAGGCGAGCAGTGTTATGCACACAAGTGGCGTGATGAATAGCAGTATACAACAGGCGGGTTCATCTGGTTTGACACCAAGCAACAATAAACCGAACGAGAGCGAGCAAGTGATCGCTCTCCTGCGAGAAGAGATCGCCTTTCTGCGAGCGCGTGTCGCCTACCTTGAGGAAGCACAGGCGAAGACACAGCAGGAGGGACAGAGGTGGTGGGAGAGGATGCGGGGTGAGATAAATGGGGCTTAATGTGCCGGTACATGGAAATGATCGTCTGGCTCAGGTGATCGCACGGATCGATGCTTCAGAGCGGATATCAACCTTGTGGGCGGCGTCGAATGTAACAGCCATAGACCGGATGCACATAAACGACCACGGGCCTGTGCACATCAAGATCGTGACCAACATCGCCATCAAGCTCCTGCGACTGCTCGTGGCGGGAGGTGTCGAGGCAAGCGTGGTTCGTGACCACGGCCTTTCGAATGAGGACGCCGAGGTCATCGTCTGCGTGGCGGCAGCGCTGCACGATATCGGGCACGTGATCCATCGCCAGCGACATGAGGAGCTCTCCCTCATCCTCGCTCCGGCGTTGATCGAGGATCTGCTCGACGGTATGTATTCGGTGCGCGAAACAGCGATAGTCGAAGGAGAGATTCTGCACGCCATCTATGCGCATCGCCGTGATATCCAACCGCTCACGATAGAGGCCGGCGCGGTGAAGGTTGCCGATGCGTTGGACATGGAATCGGGCCGGGCGCGAATACCGTTCAAAGCCGGGTCGGCATCGATCCACGCAGTCTCAGCACTGGCAATAAGGAAGGTCGAGATCATGAGCGGCGAAGTGAAACCGGTGATGATCCACATTCACATGTCGAACTCCGCTGGGATCTTTCAACTGGACACCCTGTTGCGCGAGAAACTGAGCCACTCCGGACTGTCACCCTATGTTGAGGTCGTAGGCGAGGTGTTGGGACCGGAGAAGAAGATCATTGAGAGATACGAGATCGAATGAGAGGCCCGTAAATCGACTCGTTGCGGTCCCTCCACCTTCCTGCATGGCCTGCATTGCTCAGCATGATGGCCGACGCGTGCATTCCGTAGCACCTGAATGGGCTTAAATAGGGCATTTGGGCCGCCGCATCGAGATATCGCAACAAAAGTGCTCTTTCGTTGCGACAAATGTCTGGGCGATCCGCCGCCTCATCCGCTATGTTCACCTCAACTTAGAGGAGGTAAAGATGGCGCTCGAGATCACGCAGGAAGATTTCATGTCCCCGGAGCAGGTATTGGCGTTGAAGGAACACTGTCGCGAGATGGTGAGGATGGCGAACTCGGATAAGCGCCGCAATCCGGTGCGCGATTGGGCGATCCTGCATGTGGCGCTCGATGCTGGCCTGCGCGTGTCGGAGATCTGCGATCTGCGCATTCGCGACGTGATTCTCGATAACGGAAGCGCCTCCCTTATCGTACGTAACGGAAAGGGGAACAAGAAGAGGGGGGTGAAGATCGGAAGGGCTCTGCGCGATCATCTGGAGGAGTTCATCGCCTGGAAGGAAGAGAACGGTGAATCGACGGGGCCGCGCGCGCCTTTGTTTGTCGCCTCGCGCTCCGGTGAGGCTCTTACCCGCACCGCCATCTATCGCATCTTCAAAGCAAACGCTTCTCAGGTTGGAATCCCGAAGCGCTTCTCGATCCACTCCTGCCGCCACACCTACGCCTCCCTCCTCTACCGCGCCTCCAAGTACAACATACGCCTGGTGCAGAAGCAGCTCGGGCACAGCTCCATCCAGACGACGCAGATCTACGCCGACGTCCTCAGCAACGATGCAGCCGTCGCCGTTGACAATCTCCCCCAATGACAGGCATCAGATAGGTCGCTTTCCTCTTCGCGTGAGCCTGTGTCAGCGGAATGGTCGCGTGTTGAAGCGCTCACTTGGACCTCGACAAGGCGATCGCTTCTCGCTATAGTGGTCTTGCGCGCGGTTGTCGCCGCACGAATGCTCCAGGGCCGCGCGCGAGAGGGTCTCCGATGGCACGAGATGGACCGGCAGCAGTTGCACGAATCAGGAGAGCTTTCCTTGTTGGATCGCTCCTTGTTGTACTGGCTCATGTCAGCGTATCGGCACTGCCAGCAGGGCGCATCGATGTATCGATCGGCTTCTCCGGATACTTCGTTCCAGAACGTATCGCTCCGCTGCGCGTCACTCTCCTGGGGATCGATCCGGGCTTCGTTGGCTCGCTGCGGGTCAGCGAGGAGGTGGGAAACGCGTGGCGTGGAGAAGCGAGAACCTCACTTTGCATCCCGATCGATGGAGGTTCCGCAAGATACGAAGAAGCGATTCCGATCTACGATTTCTCTCATCCTCTCCGTGTCTTGCTTCTCGATGAGAAGCAGCATGTGGTTGCCCAACAGGAAGTGCCGCTGCGCGATAAGTGGCGCAGTGAGCCGTTCGTTCTGCTTGCTGGAGGCTTCCCTCCATCGGCAGTCCCTGACGCTGTCCAGATCAGCGAAACAGAGCTTCCCACGAAATGGCTCTCCTACGAAGGCGTGGCATCGGTTTGGCTTGGGCGCACGGCATATGAGATGACCACAGAGCAGCAGGAAGCGATCTATCGCTGGACAAGCGCTGGTGGAAGGACGGTACTCTTTACAGGGAGCGATTTCTTCCGGATCGACTCGCCACTCATGAGATCCCTATTGCCCCTTTCAGATCCGCATCTGGCAGATGGGAGGATCCTTCTTGGCGACACCCGCAGTGGCGGACAGGTCCTCCTTCGAGACTCCACAGGCACCCCGCTTGTAATCTCGCGCAGGTTCGGCGCTGGAGAGGTCTTCCTCGTGACGGTCGATGCCTTCTCTCTTTCGCCCGAGGAGTATGCGAAGCTGCGGGACATCGTCCCGGGCGCAGCTTTGCTGGATCTGAGCGATCTAACTGCGTCCTTATTGGAGCAGATGCCGCTCGTACGGCCGGGATATCCCACTGCGATCGGTATCGCTGCAGTCCTGCTCCTTTCGCTCGTCGTGATCGCCTCGCATGTTCGTAAGGGGGCGATCAGGGTCGTCTTACTCCTTAGCACCATCGTCGTTTGCTCGCTTTGGTCCACTTTATATACGAACCGGGCGAAACAACTATGCGATGTATATGCTATTAATACGCATGTTTATGTACAAACTACACTGGGATATACTCGTTCGGTATACGGATTGATGTATCTGGGCGGTATGAGTTCCGCAGACCTGCTGGCAGGCGTCGATGGGGCAGTGTTGCAGGAGCTGCCGCGCGATCTGAGTGGCGGGCGATATGACGTTGATCTTGGCTGTGATGGTAATGCTCTCATCAGCATGTCCCCCGACCAGATGCGCCTGCTGCGTGGAGGAAGCGACGTTGAACCTTCCATCAGTCTGTTTCTCAGTGGTGATGAGCGAGTGGAGATCGACAACGGGCTCGGTGTGAGTCTACCGTATGCCGTTCTCATCAGCGGTGCGAAGAGCTTCCTCCTTGGGCCGATCAGCCCCGGTACTCATGGGTACTCCCTCACTCGTGAGACAAGCGGAATCATACCAGCCCCTGCCCAACTCGTTTCCCTGTACACCGCTGTGAGCAAGGCATACGACCTATCCGTTGGCACATGGCTGGTGGCTGGGGATGACTCGGACTCGATTGTGGAGCGTGACGACTACCGCAAAAAAGTGAGGGTTGTTAAGCTATTCCTTGTCGAGAGTGAGAAGAGATGATCGATAAGAGATTCTCGGTTGTGGACAGTCAGATCGTAAGGCCGGTCTTTGCCCTCCTCCTCTTCTGTGGCCTTGCCCTCGTCCTCTCCATCCCATCAGGGGAGACGGTGAAGGACTTCGGAGGCCTCGCGGCTCTGCAGAGGGGTGGGTTCTACTTCTACGTGTATATCTTCTTCTCCGGGGTGCTGGGCCTTTCGCTGGGAACAGTGGCAGCGA